>NZ_JBBCZC010000021.1:0-65465 GCF_037144575.1 Sporosarcina sp. USHLN248 | reverse complement strand
TACAGTAGAGAAATATTGGAAGGCTGGCAAGCCTTTTTTTATTAAAACTTGTGTTGCAACGTTATGTACTTTTCCTCTTCAAAACTCTGTACTTCTATTTTGCACTACACAGATAATTAGATTTGTACATTTTTTTATTTTAGCATCTTGATTTTTCACAAAATCCAAGGTACTGTCCACATCAGCAAAACTCGGCAAAGTGATGACTAAAGTTCCTTCGTTTATTACTTCTAGTGTATGCTCTTTCTTTTTAGAAACTGGTTCGTAATCTTTCAAACCAAATTTAATATGCTCTCCATTTTCGTTTTCAATTGTAACAAATGATGATTTATTAATGATATGCGACCAATCTTCACGTTCTGCACTAGCTCCTCTTAATGAACTCGGATTCGAAGCTATTACTTGATTAATTGTTCGATCGTCAATTGCGACAATTTTTGATCCTTTTGGAAATCGATTTTCTTCGAATGTCTCTATAACATAAAGGACATCCTTATATCTTCTTGTTCGAAAACCACGGGTGATAGTTTTTACGTTGTCTGATCCTTCAAAATTAAAATACATATGACGATCTTGAAAACTAATGAGATAGTCATCAACGATTTCAGTAAATTTCTGTGGTGTTAATTCCTGTTGGCCCTCTAATTTCTTAATTTCTTCACGATAATATTCAGGTTCATCCCAATCTTGTTTTTCTTCATAACCAGCATAGTCAGAGTGAACAATATCAACTATTTCGTTAAATATTTCGGAATAACTATTCATAGATATTCATTTCTCCCTTTCCCATTAATCAGCTTGTTTGTCCCAATCTTACAAAGCAATATGGTCCGTTTGCAGCATACTAACCAATTCGAAGTTTTCTAATTTATGTAACAAGTATACACTATTCAATAGTTAAATGGGTTGAATTGTAAAATGCAATTAAACATTTTTTTAACTCCATCAATATAAAATTAAAGGAATTAGGATACTATATCTACAGCAATCGCACCAGCTATTTTAAGAAAAACTACAATAATTTCTCCATAATAAATTCGTCATATGGAAGGTCTTGAAAAAAACGTTCTCCCACAATTTCATATCCTTTTTCTCCATACATTTTGCTTAAATAAGGATGAGTTTTAGCTACTGTTAACCTAACTCTTTTTTCTTCCATCTCTGAAAGTTTACATTCACCGTACTTCATTAACTTTGTTGCAATGCCCTTCCCTTTGCAAGATGGCTTAACAGCCAGAATGAACAACGTGTTTTGGTAATGGTGCTTTATGTATCACTTCATCTTTATGTTTAGTATACGCTCCTTTCGCTGTAATAAAGGTTTCTATTCCTATAGTTTTTAATTCCTGACACATTGAGAATGGTCTGCCTGTAGCTGCTACTAATTCGGTAAATGGATGTTTTAAACTTATCGAACAAGTAAATTCCTAGTAATGGACCTCAAAAATATTCTAAAATCAATTTACTACCTTACGATCTTCAAAATCGCGCTATTTTGCCTATGAAGGTGTACGAATAACCTCACGTTCAAAGTTGTCTGTAATCCATTTACCTTCACTCTGAATAAGATATAGCGCTAAATTTCGATCGATTATCGGCTCTTCTAACCATTCCTGGAAAGTTTGAATGATTCGCTTCTTCTCAGGAAAATGATGAATAAATATTTTCACCTGTTGATGAAGTCGTGTTGTCCAAATTTGAGAGCGTACCATAACCATAGAATAACCCGTTCGAATGAATTTCCGTGCGAATCCATGTGAAATCCTTATAGATTCTTCATCAGAAACTGAATTGATTCGGTGAATTGTTCGAGTTACAACGTTTCCAATATCTCCGTTGAAACTGAGTGCGATCTCTGGTGTAAGCTTATAAGGACCAAATGCTATTGTAGGATCCTCTCCGTGGACACAAATGCACAATTCCTTAAGGAATGCCCCTTCGTAGTAATTTTTAGGATCAATTGTGTAGGCATAGTCTGCAACAGCAATGCCGACATCACGAACTAAGGAAGAATACTTTTGAGACAACGCAACAGACAAGTTTTTAAGCTGCTTGAATTCATTAGTATTTAGAGTACACATGAACATTGCTATGAGATCAAGGTCTGACTTGCCTATAATTGCTTCACCTCTTGCAACGCTGCCATATACATAGACACTATGCAGTTGATTCGGAAACAGCAATCCTATTTCCTTGATTGAATCATGTATGAGAGGGAGAAAAATAGAATGGATTTTGTCTATATGAACATCGCTGATGATGTATCCATCTCCATCAAGTCCATATCCAGCTTGTAAACAAGTCACTTTGGCTCCACCTTCCTTGTGTATCGCTCATCAAGTCCTTGTTGTTTTATCAAAACTCAAATTCGAACGACATCAATCGGTTAGAATAATCAAATCCTAATTTTTCAGCCACTCTTTTGGACGGCTCGTTTGATTCATCAGTTGTCCAATACACACCATACCCTCTTTCTAAGCATTCCTTTATGTATTGTTGTCCTAATATCGTTGCCAAACCACAATTTCGCATATTTTGATCAAATGTTGCTATATATGCTTCATGGCGGTCTCCGTTAACACAACATGAGTAACATGTACTTATTACCTTGCCATTTTTTAAAATAGCATATCCTAATCCATGTTGAGTAAAAGATTCCGCCGAGGACCAATACTCTTTTAACTCTTCCCTTAGCCTCTCGTCAGCATTAATCAATTCCTTAGTAATCCTTACCATGGCAAGGTCTTCATCAAGTATATGACCTGGTTGCTCCAATCCTTTTTTGAAACGCTCCGTAACCAATTCGTAATAGACGTTATACCCAACATAATATTTACGCCCATCAACCACTTTTTGCAAAGTCTTTTTCCAAGATTCATTAAAGATATTGCCGATAAACCAAACTCCTCCACATGAATCCAGACTTTCTTGCTTTAATTGTGTGGAAATTAAATTACCAAGGTAGCTGTTAAATAACCCATTCTCTGGATCGCCGAGCAGATAGTATCCCAAGCCTACCGCGTATACAATAGCAGTATGAGGCTCCTCTATTTGATCAACATATACTACGCCTTGATTCATACCGCTAATAACTGCATTTAATACATTTTCATTTTTTTCTTGCGGAGTAACCAATAATTTATTAACTTTATAATAATCTTCTTTAGACAGTTTAACGATCATTAAATATCCCCCCTAATGTGCAGCTTTTTCAGAGATACCCACATCACTTTTCATTAGTCCCCCATAAAAAAATTGACGTAAAAAACGTTAGCAATTAGATGAGCTGAAGAAATCTTTTGCAATTGAAATAATTTCCTGTGGTTTTTCAACTACTGTCCAATGACCGGCATTGTTGATTTCAACTAATGTTGCATGCGGTATATAATCTATTAAAAGTTGTTTAATTTTAGAGGGATCTAAAATGTCATGACTTCCTTGTGCAACCATAACTGGGATTTGATCCAGTTTAAAAAGTTTATCGGTTAAATCATAGTTTTTTACTATATCATCTATGATTTTTTTATTTACTACCTTGTTCATTTTAAAAACCTTTTTCTTTTGTAAACTTTCTTTTGAGAATACATAGTAGGGGTCTAAAACTTCCAAGACTCTTTCACTATCTTTATTCACTTTTTTAAATGAAAATATAAATAGCCTAATTTTATCCTTGAGAGAAAGTCTTTTCATAAGTTCTTTTTGAAAGCTTTTATACCCTTGAGCCGTAACACCTATTGCAGCAGTTAAAAATAGCCCATTGACTCGCTCTGGATATGTAGTGGCATAAAGTAATGCAAGCATAGACCCCCACGATTCTCCGAATAAGTTCATTTTAGTTAAACATAGTTTTTTCCTTAACAATTCTAAAACTTCTACTTCCATACTCATGGAGTACTGGCCGGATTTTTCTGTTTCTGATTGACCACAACCCGTTTGATCATAAAAAATCAATTTATAGTTTTTAGATAAAGGTAAAACGTGAGGCAAAAAGAATTGATGTTGGCTTCCTGGTCCGCCATGGAGGAAGACAATAGGCTCACCATTCCCGACAATGTTGAAATATACTTTTTGATTATTTAAATTTATATAATTAGTGTTCTTCTTTTCTTCATGGTCCATTTTTACCTCCCAGTACTATTATTTGAATACATTCCTAGTAAAAAACACTGAACGATTATCATCCATCTGGCCGATTTTCGAACAACTGTTGCGAATGATCGAGGCCGTTCGCTGGACGTAAAGGTTATGAAGAAATTAACTTTATTCATAAAACTTATACATTGAAAACAACTGGCTTATAATAACTATTGTAACACACTTCTGAAAAATACGACTCCTGTATTTGATCATGAATATTGTCCGAAGTAATATATATTTGCCAATGTAGGGTGTTTCTATTTAAAGCATGAAAATATTTTTTTGAGTCAACTCCACTGTTAAATCCACATTATGTACCATGCAAAGAAGAAACCACTTTATTTCTCACTTGCGTATGTCTCGCCCAAATTCCCTATCTTTTCCCTGCCTTCTGTCGACTATCTTTATGGATCGAAGACTAAAATCATTACAAGAAATGTCCAATCAGAAAAGAAAAAGCGTAAGATGGAACGGACATCTGCCATTCCATCTTACGCTTTTTCATATATTTAGTTATTAAACCGTCTTAACTACCGACGGCTTTACTTGCTGTTCTAATATAATATTCCTGCGTTTCATTTGCAGGAAAAAAATCGCTGTTAAACTTAAACTAATGAATCCGAATATAACGACCATCGTTTGCAACCCTACAATATCCAAAAATGCCCCTGCACTTAGCAGCACAACTTGGAACATGACCCTTTCCAACATATTTCTGAAAGAGAAAAAACGTCCATGGTATGCTTTTGGCATTTGTTTCTGAAAAATTACCATTGCTGTTGGGAAAAAACAGCCTAATGCAAAGCCTAAAAAGGCGAAAGCGCTTAAAGATAAAATCAAATTTTCTGCAAAAACAAGCAAGAATTCTGCGATACCTACCATTGTAGCGAAGAAAAATAAGATAAATGTTGTTTTCCATTTCCTTGTAACATATTTTATTGCAAAAGAACCGACCATGAAGGCGATCCCTTCCACTGCATAAACAAGGCCTTTTATCGTTGAAGATTGCTGGATTTCGCTTAGATTAATAACAATTAAATTAAAAGAGCCTAAAAATAATAAAGGAATCATCGTCATAATTAATGTCATGCTAACTGCGGGATACGATTTCAACACAGGAAACATATCTTTAAAGTTATTTTTTTCTTTATTGCCCTTGTTTCGAACATCTTCATCTCTCGTTTCGTCTATACGCAGCATCATCGTAAAGATGAGCAGCACTGCGTAGGCGACTGCAGAAATCCAATAGAGAGATGATAAAGACCAATAGACTAACATAACACCGGCTAATGCCGTCCCTGCTACCCTTGCAATCGTTGCGATATTCATATGCAAGCCATTCATCGCAAGCAGCTGATCATCTTTAACGACGAGCGGAATTGTTGATTGCAGTGCTGGAAAATAGAAAGTAGCTGATAATTGTATAGCGATAACGAACCCCATCATCCACCAAACTGAATCTGTTGCAATTGCGATTAGCATAAATGCAACGCTTAGCAGCCTTCCAAGGCCAGCCAAGAGCAATACGGTCTTCTTCCTGGATTGGTCAATAATACGCCCTGCTAAAGGTCCGGCGATGATCCCTGCAAGTAGCCCAATCGCTAATATGAGTGCTTTTACAAAATCTGACGGGATCTTTTCCTGTAAAAACTCTAAGTTGCCAATTATACCGGTCCATAATCCAAGTCCGGCGATCAATTCACCCGATAGAATGATCCACACATTCCGGTTTTTCCACATAACCCCATCCTCATTCCTAATTTACTTCGCTTTTCGAACTATTATACGGAAAGCAACGAAAAAAGTCACGAGAAACTTTCCCGTGACTTCATTCCCTATTTTACTTCTGCTTTTAATTCTTTATACATTTTTTCTACTTGTCCGGCATCATTTTCATCGACAAGGAAGCTACCATTAGAATATCGGTCAACTAATCTAAGTGTGTTTACTTCAATTTCTACTTTATCGTCTTTTTTCGTGCTTAAAATGACCGAATCAGTCGGTTTTACAAGTTCTACACCGATGATTCTATGAGGGTTCGTTTTTAATTCTTTCAACACGACAACGCCACGCTGAGCTCTTGCGGCGGGCTCCATCTCTTTCAGCGCCATTCGCTTTGCAGCGCCCCGTTGAGTGGCAATCAATATCGATTCAGTCTCATCTCGGATAACAGTCATTGCAACGAGACGATCATTTGTTTTTAAGTTAATACCTTTGACACCTGCTGTTCGGACACCCGTTTCGGTAAGCTCAGATAGGGAGAACCTTAGCCCGTATGCATGCTCTGTGAATAAAATAACGTCTTCCTCACCTTTCACGAGCTGAGCATCCACTAACCGGTCTCCTTTTTTCAAATTCATCGCTTTAAATGTCCTTGAATACCGTTGAACATGGAAATCAGAGAGCTTCGACAGCTTAATATTGCCGCTATCTGAAGCCGTCAAAATGGAAGCTTCCTGGTCGAAGCTTTCTACTCCGATTGCTGCTACAATCTCTTCGTTCTGATCAAGAGAAATTATGCTCGATAAATGTTGCCCTAAGTCACGCCAACGAATATCCGGCAATTCATGAACCGGCTGATAGACATAATTGCCGAGTGAAGTAAAAATGAGCAAATGATGCTGCGTATTCATAACCGATTCAAGGAGACTATAATCGGATTCTTTCATTTCCTGTCCAGTGCCATTTGACGCACTGAATGACCGGATACTTGTCCGTTTTACATAGCCGTCTTTCGTTACTGATACGACAACATCTTCACTTGGAACAAGAATATCAAGGTCCACTTTAATATTTTCAATCTTTTCCTCAATGACCGATCGTCTCGGTTCGGCGAACTGTTTTCTAATTTCAAGAAGCTCTTTCTTAATAACATTCGAAAGCTTTTTATCGCTTTTTAAAATGGCATCGAGCTCTGCGATTAGTTTACGTAATGACGCGTCTTCTTTTTGCAGTTCGGTAATGTCCGTATTCGTTAACCGATATAGTTGCAGGGAGACGATTGCTTCCGCTTGTACTTCTGTGAAGTCAAACTTTTTAATAATATTGTTTTTGGCATCTCTTTTATCTTTGGACGCTCGGATCGTGCGAATGACGTCATCTAAGATCGATAAAGCTTTCATAAGGCCTTCAACAATATGTAGACGGTCTTTCGCTTTTCTTATATCGTATTTCGACCTCTTCGTTACAACTTCCTTCTGATGGTCTATATAAGCATCCAATAACATCGGAAGCGACATCAATTTCGGCCTGCGATTTGAAATCGCGACCATATTGAAATTATACGCAACTTGTAAATCCGTGTTTTTTAATAAAAACTGTAAAATTGCATGGCCATCCATGTCTTTTTTCAATTCGATAACGATGCGCAAACCTGTTCGATCCGATTCATCACGTACATCTGCAATTCCATCCATTTTACGGTCTAAACGAAGTTCATCGATTTTTTTTACCAAATTAGCTTTGTTTACATCGTATGGAATTTCTGTAATGACAATTTGGGATTTCCCTGCTTTCAAAGGCTCGATTTCAGATTTGGACCGAACAATAATTTTTCCTCGCCCTGTCTCATAGGCTGTCTTAATGCCATCGATTCCTTGAATCGTTGCTCCGGTAGGAAAATCTGGACCTTTTATAACCGTCATCAATTCATCGACTGTAACACTGTGATTATCCATTCTCATGAGCACGGCATCAATTACTTCATGTAAGGAATGCGGCGGGATATCCGTTGCATAACCTGCAGAAATCCCAGTTGATCCATTGACGAGCAAATTAGGGAAGCGCGAAGGAAGTACAGTCGGTTCCGGTTCAGTATCATCGAAATTCGGGATGAATTCAACTGTTTCTTTGTTAATATCTCTCAACATTTCACCTGCAATTGCAGATAGCCTTGCTTCGGTATACCTCATTGCTGCTGCAGGATCACCATCAACGGAACCATTATTGCCATGCATTTCAATCATTAAATGCCGCAATTTCCAGTCCTGGCTCATTCGGACCATTGCATCGTACACAGATGTATCTCCGTGAGGATGGTAATTACCGATCACATTTCCGACTGTTTTTGCCGCTTTCCTAAATGCTTTATCATGTGTATTGCCTTCGTGGAACATTGCATACAAAATACGCCGTTGTACGGGTTTTAAGCCATCCCTCGCATCAGGAAGCGCCCGATCTTGAATAATATATTTACTATAGCGTCCAAAACGGTCGCCGATTACTTCTTCCAAGGGCAGATCTTGGTAACGTTCTGATAAGGTCATTCAAAGTCCCCCTCGACATGCAAAAATTCATTTTCTAAAATATTATGTTCTTCTGTTCCAAAGTCAACATTGTTTTCAATCCATTTTCTTCTTGGCTCTACTTTGTCCCCCATTAAAGTGGTTACACGCCGTTCGGACTGCGCTCCGTCTTCAATCGTTACTCGGATCAATGTGCGCGTTTCAGGATTCATTGTCGTATCCCATAGTTGGTCGGCATTCATTTCACCAAGACCTTTATAGCGTTGCAGCATATAGCCTTTTCCAATTTTTTTAATTGCTTCGTCAAGATCGGCTTCAGTCCACGCATATTCCACTTGTTCGTTCTTGCCGGTTCCTTTGGACACTTTGTAAAGCGGCGGTAAAGCGATATATACCTTTCCGGCTTCGATTAAAGGCTTCATGTAACGGTAAAAAAATGTAAGGAGCAGCACTTGAATATGTGCCCCATCTGTATCGGCATCCGTCATAATGACTACTTTGTCATAGGCGATATCTTCAATTTGAAAATCGGAACCGACTCCACCGCCAATCGCATGAATAATCGTATTGATTTCTTCATTTTTCATAATATCTTCCAATTTCGCCTTTTCGGTATTAATCACTTTACCGCGCAATGGCAAAATAGCCTGGAATGTCCGATCCCGGCCTTGTTTAGCAGATCCTCCCGCAGAATCTCCTTCAACTAAATACAGTTCATTTTTTGCAGCATTTCTTGATTGAGCAGGTGTAAGCTTTCCAGACAACAACGTGTCTGAACGTTTCCGCTTTTTGCCTGAGCGTGCATCTTCCCTTGCTTTTCGCGCTGCTTCTCTCGCCTGTTGAGCACGTATCGCTTTTCGAATTAAATTAGCACTCAATTCAGCGTTTTCCTCAAGAAAATATAGCAACTGTTGGGAAATGATCGAGTCAGTCGCAGTACGTGCTTCCCCTGTACCTAATTTTCCTTTTGTCTGTCCCTCAAATTGTAGAATTTCTTCCGGAATCCTCACAGAAATAATTGCTGAAATACCCTCTCGTATATCCGAGCCATCCAAGTTTTTATCCTTGTCTTTCAATAAGCCCGTTTTTCGTGCATATTCATTAAAAACGCGCGTCATTGCTGTTTTGGCTCCCGTTTCATGTGTTCCACCATCTTTTGTACGCACATTGTTTACAAAAGACAAAATCGTTTCAGAATAGCCATCTGTGAATTGAAATGCGAACTCCACTTCTATTCCTTCCGCTTCCCCTTCCAGATAAGCGACATCATGCATGACATCTTTTTCTTCATTCAAATAAGAAATGAAGGCTTCTATTCCCGTTTCATAATGGAAAATGTCATGTTTATCAGTACCTTCTTCTTTTAAAACGATTTTCAAACCTTTCAACAGGAAAGCAGATTCTCTTAATCGCTCCGATAACGTTTCATATTGGTATTTAATCGTTGAAAATATGAGTGGATCAGGCTTAAAGTGGATCAACGTCCCCTTTTCCCTTGTATTTCCGATTTCTTCAAGTGTTGTTACAGGCTTGCCGCCTTGTTCAAAGCGTTGACGATATTTTTTCCCATCACGGAAAATCGTCACTTCCAACCATTCGGACAAAGCGTTAACAACCGATGCACCGACGCCGTGCAGCCCTCCACTTGTCTTATAGCCGCCTTGACCAAATTTTCCTCCGGCATGTAGGACGGTAAGGATAACCTCGGTTGTCGGTTTCCCGGTCTTATGCATACCTGTAGGCATACCGCGACCGTAATCCCTTACACTTATACTGCCATCTATATGGATTGTTACATCCACTTCCGAACCGAAGCCTGATAATGCCTCGTCAACTGCATTGTCAACAATTTCATACACTAAATGATGAAGTCCTCTAGAGTCCGTAGAACCGATATACATTCCCGGTCGTTTACGAACCGCATCAAGGCCTTCTAAGACCTGAATGGAGTCATCATTATATGCTGTTACTGATACATTCTTCGTCAAATCGCAACCCCCATCAAACGAATGTTCTATACTAAATCTATCGTACTGCTTCCCGTAAACCTTGTCAAATCAACGTTCCGGGTATGTCGCTCAATTAATTGTATATAAGAAAGCGCTATTATGCAATGAGATAAGGCATTTGTGTTTGTAATTTTACCCATATATCGTTTAATAGAAGCATGCATTTTCTTATAAATCCATTCCTCATATTGTCGGCGCTCTACTGTTCTGATAGACTAAAAGGACAACTAATGTCAATTTTGCGTTTATGTTTTGCGCGCGGATTTTGAAACAGGTTTGATCGGTTTACTACTTCGAAATTTCGTGATTTTGTAGGCTAAATCCAACATACGATTGGCCAAGCAAGTTTGCATTGACAGTCGTAATTTGCTTACCATTCTTAAAGAGTAGGCGTTAATGAACAGCTCTTAAGAACAGTAGCCCACACTCCTCTCACACAGTATGAGAGAAGAATATTTGCTTAATAATGATAGTAAAGGGGAACATCATGGAAAATATCATTCTTATTATATGTGCCTATTTGCTTGGCTCCATCCCTTCTGCACTTTGGGTTGGAAAGATTTTTTACAAAACTGATGTACGCCAGCATGGCAGTGGGAACTTAGGTGCTACGAATACGTTCCGCGTTTTAGGTAAAACAGCTGGTATCGTTGTAACTTTGCTTGATATTCTAAAAGGAACGGCAGCGGTCCTTTTACCGCTTTTGCCACTATTCGCTGCAGGTACGATTCACCCACTTTTGTTAGGAGCGCTCGCCGTAATCGGCCATATGTTTCCTCTATTTGCGAACTTTAAAGGAGGGAAAGCTGTTGCGACTTCAGGCGGTGTTTTATTAGGATATAATTGGCCAATTTTTATCGTTGTGCTACTTGTATTCTTGATAGCACTGAAGTTTACTAAGATGGTTTCTTTATCCTCAATGATCGTAGCTGTAGTCGGTTTTATTTATAGTATTATTTATTTCGTTATTAGCGGTGATATCTATCTTATGATCATCGTTGGATTCATGGCCATTTTTATTTTTTATAGGCATCGAGCCAATATTGCACGTATTAAAGCAGGAACTGAGCCAAAAGTGAAATGGATGTAATACAATAGAGGGATCACAGAAAGGCGGGATTGTATGAAAATCGTTATTTCGGATGATGCAATGAAATGGTTCCATGAAGAAATGGAAGCAGAGCAAGGAGACTATATTAAATTCTTTGCCCGGTATGGAGGTTCAAGCCCCTTACATGATGGATTTTCACTCGGAATTACGAAAGAGAACCCGGATGAAATTGCTGTGGAAACAGAAATGGAAGGCATTCATTTTTACGTTGAAAATCGAGACTTTTGGTTTTTCGATGATCATGATTTACATGTTGACATAGACCAACAATTAAATGAATTGATCTATACTTACGAAAAAGCGTAACGGTTATTATCCGTTACGCTTTTGTAATATTTTCCTCTTTTATGCCTGTAATATAAATGTAAAGAAAGCATCCGAGCCCCCACCATTCCATCATTCTTATTGATCCTAAAATAGAGAGGAAAATACTTCCGACTGAAAGTGTTGTTTTCTATGATACCTTATGCGTAGTAGCGAGTCAGTCGCTAAATCAATAAGATGATCTTTTGGAGGAGTTATTTATGAAAAGAAAATTTTTATCAGCAGCACTTATTACTTGTGTCAGCCTCAGCTCAATTGCTATACCTGCCATTGGTCCTGTACATAGCGTCTCAGCAGCTACTGCTACACAATCGAACAGCCAAACTGTAAATGCCAAAGCAGATGAATTAATTCGCATCGCAAAAAGTTTGATTGGGAAATCTACGTATAGCACAGCAGAGTATAAACCTACTTATCCATACAAATTTTCTTGTGCAACATTTCTTATGTATGTTTTTGAAAAAGGTGGAGTAGATCTTGCAACATATAACGAAGATTATATGTTAAAGCAAGGGAAATACGTAGCGAAAAGTCAGCTCCAAAAAGGAGATCTAGTATTTTTCAAAAGTAAAAAAACTGGAACGGATCCCGATCATGTAGCTATGTATATCGGTAACAATAAAGTGATCCATATGGCTGATTCAAAACAGAATATCGTCATATCGGATATGAATAGCAAGCCATATTACAAAGAGAATTATATGACTGCAAGAAGAGTTTTGCCAAGCTTGATGTCTTCCACTCCCGCAACGAAAGGTGATAAAATTGTCGAATCGTCTTATAAGTTAAAAGACAGTGCGATCATCGGAAAAACGAATAATGTGAGTGCAAAAAGGTTTACAAGCATAGGATTTGTCAACTATGTTTATAAAAACAACGGTGTCAATCTTAACGCGACAAGTTTGAAAGACTTACAAAGCAAAGGTACAACAGTTTCCCGTTCCAATTTGAAGAAAGGTGACCTTATATTCTTTAATAGTGTAAAAGGATCAAAGAATCCATCAATGGTTGGAATTTATGCAGGTGAACAGCGAATTATATTACCGAATTCAGGGGGCGTCATAACTCGTGTCATGCTTGTCGATTATTACAAAGAGCATTTCATTACAGCGAAGCGTGTGTTCAACTAATCATTGACTGGCAATAAATGAACTATCAGCTTGTGCTATTCTTCAGCTGAGCAAACGTATTGGAAAATAAAGTGAAACTCAGCTATGCTAACGAACATAACATTTACATCGGCAGACTTCACTTACTTTATCTATAAGAACATGGCATTGATTTGCGAAGATATTTTTACAGCTTACAGTGCAATCCTTGTGACACAAACAGGGTACTCTTACAAAATATAAGCGCAACATTTAGCCAATTGTATTTATATAAAGAAGGACAATGATAACAACAATTAATTTAGGGACACGTTTCCTATGCGAATTGTGTCCCTAAATTTAGGTTAATAATAAGTTCTCCTCATGTACTATTGCATTGTTCCAATTTAGTTTTTTCATGTATAATGAGCCATTCTTCTCTTATATTTCTTTATTCCCTCGCCAAAGTGCCATTTTTTAAACGTTCGGCAAACTCGATAAGTGATCTGCTTGACATTGGCCCCTTAATTAGCACGATTGTCTTCTCATCCAATTGAGGATATAAAAACTCCTCTACCCCGTTTACATCTTGATATATGCGAATAATTGCATTGCTGCCATCGGCACTTGCTTGCTTCGCGATTTGACGAGCTTTTTTGCCAATCGTTAATAATGCATGGATGTTTCTTTGGGCAATTTTACTGCCGATTTCTTGGTGATATTTTTGTTCGAAATTTCCTAACCGATTAATGTCGCCTAAAATAAGTATTACCTTTTTGTTTTTTCCGATAGCATCAAGGACTCTCAGTGCCGCTTCAATCGATGTCGGGTTGTTCGTCCATGTGTCGTCAATGACTGTGCAGCCGCCTACCCCTTTTGAAAACTCTAAATGGCGTCCCATGTTTTTGTACGATTGCAGGCGTCGAATCGCTTTATGCAGATTGATACCCATCTCATTTACTGCTGCAAGTGCGGATAATGCGTTAAGCACTTGGTGTTCTCCATAACCAGGAATAAACACACGATAACCCTTTTTTTGATGGTACATTGTAAAGGCCATGCCGCCTTCTGCATACCGGATATTGGCAGCCCGGAAATCCGAATCCCGATCGGTTCCAAAATAAACGATTTTTCCTTCGAAATGGCGTTTGTTCAACTTTTGAATATTTTCGTCATTGCTATTCAAAATCAACGTTCCGCCTTTCCGAACACCATCAATAATTTCCGATTTCGCTTTCCGATACCCTTCAATATCTACACAACCATCTAAATGATGTACGCCGATATTCGTTATAATGCCAATCGTCGGCTGATAAATCATACATTGGTGGGCAATATTACCAGAGTTGCCAAGGCCATGCTCAAATATAGCTGCCTCAGTCTGCTCATCAATGCCCATTAAATATGGAAAGGACCGCCTCGGCTCGTTTTGGCTGCTTACAGACGCATGAACAACCCGGTCTTCCGAAAGTATATGATGAATCATATCTTTAGTTGTCGTTTTACCGCAAGTGCCCGTTATCGTTACAACAGGAATATCAAATAAATTTCGATAATACGTTATAAACTTCCAATACGATTGCACGAGACTTTGGACTTGGAGCACAGTCGTCTTATTTAATCGAGGTAAATCAATCTCTTTTTTATCTGTAACGACTAGTGAAGGCCCTTTCTGATCAATTGCTTTCCAATCGATCGGGTCTGTTCGGTTTACAAACAGTAAAGAGTTCCGTCTTTTATGGTCATGCCTTTTATAGTAAATGGCATCCTGTACTTCCCAGTCCTCTTTTCCGATAATGATTTGGCCTCCTAATAATTTTCGGATTTCACTTACCACAATCGATTTCATTGCGGTTCCCCCCTTTCGCCGAAATCCGGTTTTTCTTATTTTGTCGAATCAACTGCTTAATCCTATTATGGATGTCGTTGTTTTCGAACCCGAAAAACATGGACAAAGAAGGTGCATAATTCCCTTCGATTACCCATAAATATCCGTCACGATCAATCCCAATATCAAAACCGATAATCGTTAATCCATTTTGTTCCGAAGCAAGCTCCTGTGCTACATAATTGCAAAGATTTTCAATTATATCCGTGCATCTTTGCATGTCAGCTTGAATTCCTGCATCATTGAAAGCTTGTTCCAACGATAATAATTTTTGAGCCCGGTTTGTAATGAAATAATTTGCAACCGCAACTCTGCAAAGCATGCCGGATGTTACCCAATCCCGATGATCCAACTGCGTAATCACTCTTAGGTCAAAGGGGCAATCGTCAATCGTCACAAGAGGAATTCCTTGTTGGACTAAGTATTCCATTTGTGACAAATGATGATTGTTCAGATACGTAAGCAATTGATCGAGATTTAATCCGTCAATTGTTTCATCCAGCATTCGCAATTCGAATGTCCTGTTATTTTTCTTCGTAACGAGCAACAGTCCTTTACCTTGTTGGCCGACGATCGGTTTAAGGATAATTTGGTTATAGTTTTTGAGGAATTTGAAAAGTGTAAAGGGGGTGCAAAGATCTGTTGCGGGTATAAACGGACGTATCGATCTCTTTTTCAATAATGTAATCGATTGGTTCCATTTACTATTTCTTTCATGTAGCGAGATGTCATATAAAAAGAACGTGCCATACCGGTCTTGCACAATATCTATAACAACGGTTTGGCAATTAGGAAAAGATTTGCCAATAGCATTTGCTGTATAATAGAGAAGACTATGGAGCTTTCGCAACTGAAATAGACTAAATAGTGATTTAGAATAAGAATGATCAACAGCTGTTTTTTGAACAAACTTCCAAGAATCAACAGCAGATTTCCGATGATAGGTAAATAAGCTGCGAAACGGTTTCGTTGAGAGTGCAGGTATTTCTTGCAAAATATAAAACTTCTTCGGCAACATTTTATCTATTAAATACTGATAAGCTTCTTGTACTGTCACAAATTGTTTCTGGAATTGCAAAGTTTCAACATATATTCCCCACTCGATTTTAGTAATTACGATCTCTTCTGGACCAAAAATCGGTTTGATCATGAAACGATCATATCTCCTGAAAAAATCATAAAAAGACTCTTCCTTAAACAATTGCATTTCTAACAGATGACCGCGGATGAAAGGTTCTTTTTGCAAGATTGCATTTTGTCCGTATCTCCCTCGGATTCCCTTCACTTCCTCACCCCCTTGTTCCTAAATCGTATGATCAAAATTATGAGCAGCCTTGATTCATGATGGTCCCTTGTGGAACGGAAACGATGCCGTTTTGGTCAAAAAATTGATCGATGACGAATAGCTTTACGCGATCTGTTGTTTCAGGAGGTGCTTGATCCATGAAAATCGCAGCGAAATCATGTCTTGCTCCATTTACAGTGCCTGAACCGATAATGCCGATGAGACAGCAATTCCCTTCATTGACACAATCGACTTCAAGAATCGTATCCGCAATGAATTGAAAACTGAGGTCGCGTCCATCGCAATCTTTATCGATGAATTTGAGCGATAAAGTTGAGGATTGCAGCCGATCGACACATACATTTGCCTGATAGGTCAGGTCGCCTTTTACTGTTCCGCGATGCCCTAAAAATCGGACATGCTTATTTGCTGCACTAGCATTTACGATAACCCCGCATGGACATTGATTACCCATTTCTATCCCTTCCTTTCATTAAAGGATTCTTTAGTATTTTACCAACCTGATCTCACTATTTACGGTATTCTTCGTGGATGGTTGTTGACTTGGTAACTGCCCTATTTAAACCACTTTCCCAGCCTGCTCTTCATTTTTTCCGCAATTGTACAGCCACTTCTTTCAATGCTTTGCTGTACATGTCACCTTTCACAAGGACGATCGTCTGATCATCAACAATCCTTTTCAATAAATCGATTGCTAATAACTCACTATTAAAAGCGTAGACCTCTTTTATTTTTCCTATCTCTTTTACACGGTCTGCCATTATACGAGCATGCTTGCCAATTGTAATTAACACATCTGTACCAACTTCATCAATAATGTCGCCTGCAAGCTCATGGATAATATATCCCCATGACCCTAAATCGGTCACTGTTCCGATTACAGCGACTTTTCTTTTTTTATGTCCGACAGCTTGTAAAACATGCATAGCGGCTTTAAGGGATGTTGTCGTTAAACTCCACGTATCGTCTATAATGGTTGAACCGTTTATGCCGTCAATGATTTGTAGTTGTTTATTTAAGGTTTCAAAGCTTTTCAATCGCTCCGATATTTGCTCAAGAGGCATCCCGATTTCATGGGCGGCGGCTATCGCACAAAGAGCATTGTACACTTGGTGGACCCCAAGCCCTGGAACGAACATACATTCCGTAATATCTTTATGATGCAAAGTAAAATACATTCCTTTTACCCCGTAGTAAACTTGACTTGCTCTGAACGTACAGTTAGCATCAATGCCTATCGTAATGAGCTTGCCTTTGAAATTTATTAAATCCAATGTTTGTGTTCGTTCGTCATCCGCGTTCACGATTAGCACTCCATTAGGTTCAAGGGCTTTCATGATTTCCCCTTTTGCAGCGATATAACCTTCAATTGTCTTACAATAATTTAAGTGATGTTCTCCGATATTTGTAATAATCCCGATGTTCGGCTTTAAATAAGCTGCTGCATTCGTCAAGTCCCCTGGTGCCCCGACTGCTGTTTCAAACACTGCTGCGTCTGTCTGTTCATCAATGCTAAGCAAATAATGCAAATGTGCTGTTCTTGAATTGTTCGTGCTCGCTGTATGAGCGATTGTCATACGCTCGGACAGTAAATGCCGGATCATCTCTTTTGTTGTCGTTTTGCCGGAAGTGCCTGTAACAGCAACAATTGGAATGTTGATTTGACTACGGTAATCGTTAATGAAGTTCCAATATGCTTTATCGAAGTTTTTCACATGGATGATCGTCAAGTCGTTTTCATATTCACGCACCTCAAATATGCGATCGGTAATAATTGCGATTGGAAAAAAAGGTTTCAGTCTATCCCATTTGACCAATTTCCTTTTAAGAAAAAGCAATGTATTCGGATGGCGTATCTGCTTTAACCGATATGCTCCGTGTTGAATCGGAAGCATATCAGTGCCTTGAACAAGTGCGCCGTCTACGATTTTTCGGATATATCCCGTCAATAGAGGTTTCAATTCAATTCACTCCCTTCCCCTACGTTATTTTATGTTCATTTTTATTAGTAGCTTGTACGAAACGCCTGCTATAGCAAATTATACGAACGTATATCGGTTATAGGATGTATAACCAAGTAGTGGACACGAAATTTCATACGATAGTAAAGAGTTGTCTGGATTATGAAGGGGTGAACTTTTTGAAAACGATAATCTTCATCGGCACGAATAAATCCGGATCAAGCAGAGAAGCGATTAAAGCAGCTGTTCGCCTTGGTTATTTTACGGTTTTATTCACAAATAAAGAAAAACAGATCGCCCAGCGGAAAGAATATACAGATGTCCATGAAATGATCTTCATAGATACTTCTGACATGGCTGCCATGGCAGATGCAATACGGTCGATGCAGTCGAAAGGGAATGAAATTATGACGATTATAAGTTTCATAGATCCTAATGTATCGAAAGCACTCGCGTTATGCGATATGTTTTGCCCAAACGGGATCTCGTCGAAAGCTGCTGCATTGATGGAAAATAAGGCAGGGACAAGAGCTTTGTTGGAAAAACATAGTTCTAGCCCAGCGTTTTACATTATCAATCCGGAAGATGAATGGGATTCCGATGATTTTGTGCTGTCATTAGGCGACGATTTTCCCGACTTTCCTGTTATCGTTAAATCATCTTCGTCAACTGGTTCGAAAGATGTCATACGAGTGACGGATCGTGTACAACTGCAAAAACAGGTTCGGAAGTTACGTGAGAAATCGCCGGAGGAAGCTGTCATTATTGAAGAATTCATAGAAGGTGAGCAATATTTAGTAGAGGCTCTCGTTTATGAGAAGCAACTTATGATTGCTGGTATTATTCAACAGGAAATAACTTTCGGCAAACGATTTATCATAACGGGTTATGGTGTCATGTCAATAGTGCCTAAGGAGTTGGAAAACAGCATTCGGTCTGTGCTAACATCGATCATGCAATATTTTGCAATTGAAAATGGTGCTTTCCATATTGAAATGCGCTTAACGAACAAGGGGTGGCGCTTAATTGAAATTAACCCTCGCATTTCCGGCGGTGCGATGAATCAAATGCTAAAAGCGGCTTTCGGTTTCGATTTGGCGGAAGAAACAGTGAAATTATACTTAGGTGAACAGCCTTCGATCGTGCCGGCTCATCGAACGTTTATCTTTACCCAATACGTCATTGTTAATGAAAGGGGCATTTTAGAGAAAGTGACCGGGAAAGGAAGAGCGAAGAAGATACCCGGAGTTGTAGAAGTGTATGTTAAGCCGAAAAAAGGGACATTATTATTGCCGCCTCTTTCAATGGGACATCGTTATGCATACGTCATTGCATCAGGAGAAACATTAAATGCAGCTCAGAAAACCGCCAAACAGGCTGCAAAAGAAATCCATTTTCATTTACTGCAAAATAGTTAGGTGAAAATAGTTGAAATATAAACAAGGTGAAGAAACGAAGGATCGTTTCTTCACCTCTTTTTAATGTTTTGAAGCATCGTAATGAAGCTAAGGTATAAAACTCATAGCTCTCGATCAAGAAAAGCAACTGTCTCAAACATATTCGTCTTGCTTGCTCCTTTAATAAGGATTGTATCGTTTTTTTGAATGATCTTCAGTAATAGTGCATGCAGTTTATCGCGGTCGGTAAAATGGAACACGTCACTTGGATGCATACCTTCTTTAATCGCTTGATTTCCAATTTCTTCTGTTCGGAAACCATACGTAATTAACAAATCGACCTTTTGCTTTGCTACATACGATCCGACTTTTTGATATTCTTGTTCCCGCAAGTCTCCTAATTCCCTCATTTGTCCGATAATCGCAATCTTCCTATGAGTAGATAGATTCATAAGTACGTCAATCGCTGCCTTCACACCCTCTGGATGGGAATGCACGGTATCATCGATCAGCTTAATATGATCTTTGCATTCATAAATGGTCAGTCTTCTTGGAGGCTTTTTGAATAACAATCCAGTTTTAATTTCAATAGGAGAAAATCCTAAATGATCGGCTATGGCTATTGCGGACAATGCATTATAAACGTGGTGCTCACCAAAAATTGGGATGAACATTTCGATTTCCTCGTGCTGTAAAGTCATTTTGAAGCTCATGCCACTGTCTGTATACGTAACATCTCTCGCCATATAGTCCGCTTCGTTTTGGATACCGACCGTTATGATTTTGCCTTTAAATTTGTCCGTCTCTAAAAACTTTGAATTGGCATTGTCATTATTTAGGCATAGAACCCCGTTTTGATCCATCCCGTGTATCAACTCTGATTTCGCCTTCGCGACTCCACGAGGATCACCACCGAAATTTCCGACATGTGCCAAGCCGACATTTGTTACAATGCTTATATTTGGCTGGATAATGCGGCAATGTTCGGTAATGACCCCTTTATACGCCATTCCATATTCCAATACGACAGCTTGATGTGATGAATTAATTTCTGCAGCATGTTTTTTCGTATGCTCTGTCGTATTCCAATAATCCTTTGACTCAAACACTTTCCATTTTTTCGAAAGGATCGATGCTAAAAAAGCTTTCGTTGTTGTTTTCCCTGCACTTCCTGTTATTGCGATGACGGGGATTTCCCTATGATGCTTGGCGCGTTTTCGTTTCACTTCATCAATTTTAGCTTTGATGGCATGTTGGTTTTTGGCAATATACTTTGCGTAGAGAATTGTGTTTTTCACAACATCCAACTCTAAATAAAAAGCTGGGGGGCAGCCCGGACGCCAATTCACTTCGTATATCCATAATTTACGTTCTTCATCCATCCCAACGTCAACGCCTATTTCATCGATCGTCTCCCCGAACTTTTCCATTTGCAATTCATCTAAGTGGTTTGCTAACGACAACGAAAAGAACTCTAATTTCTTTCGAATATTAAATGCTTCCTCCCCGAATTCCTGCTCCAAAAACGGGTCTAAATAATTCGTGTATCCTCCGCTGTTAATATTGGCAATGATTGATCCTTTCGGTGCTACACGTGGATAAATGGTTGTGATTACCCAATTGCCTGTACCATTTTTTTGAACGTGCAAGCGGAAATCGAACACTTGGCCAGAATTTGTTACCGATCGAATGTATGGCTGAACGATAAATGTTTCATTCGATAATTTTTGTTTAATAAAGCCATTCATCTGGTTTTTTGTATACGTCCGATTTAATCCTTCCGCTTTTACAATGAACTTTCCATTTTCCTGGACTATGAAGTAGATGCCTTTTCCTTTTCTGCCGTCGATTGGTTTGAATACGACTTTATCAAATGCAGAAATAAACTTGAAAAAATGTTCCGGATTTTTTACTGATTCAGTTGGAATTAAATAATGGCTAAATTCTCCGGCTTCCTTCAACCGGCGATTCACGCTCCATTTATTTCCAATTGAATGGGTAGTGAATGGGATTTCCTGCTTCAGTTTATCTATAGTTTCCTTTGATTTCGATAGTTTCTCAGGACTACCAGCATTATAAATTACATCTGGAAAAGGCAGGATTTTCGATTTCCAAGCACCTTTCTCATACACTTGTCCGCGAATGGTCCGGTTCACAAAATTCACATCGCCCGGGGAAAAATAATAAAATACGCAGCCTTCAGCAACAGCTACAGCAGCAAAAGCGTATGCTTTAATGACTGTTACTGGATCTTTCCGGTGATGCAACATGCCGATAACTGTCATCATGTATCTCCTTCTCTCTTTTTCCAACTCCTTATAATACATTCAAAAAGCTTGGCAAGTGATAAGGACAACTGTTTATCAATAGGCATGAATGTAAAAACGTTATGATTTTGACTCAACAATCGGCAATGGTCGGATTAGAAGTTCAGGTGATAGCGGGGTGATAGCACAAAAGCAGCAAATATTAACAATGATGCAATGATCGGTCTTACGTAGCGCGAATAGATCGTTCATATGTAAAGTTTGCTGCCCTATCATATCAATTGGCTTTAGAAGCCGTAAACGAGCACAACAATTACTTATCAATTCTTCCAATCGGAAGTACGGTGTCGAACCGCGATTCAAAATGGCGGCAAAGGGAGTATGCTCGCCTGCTGTTTGCAGCATGAAAGGAATTGTGTCCAGCTTTTTTAATGCACATACAAATTGAAATGTACTGTGCAGCTTCGATAAAGTCTCTTGTTCTTCCAATAAAGTGTGCAGTTCCTCACATAGACAGCAATTTTTCATCTTCCCCTTCCACCTTTCAAATAGGATCAATATAAAACTTAATCAAAGCAACAGCCCGATCAGCATTTTCCTTCGCTTCCTCCGCCGTTTTTCCTTCTGCCATGACGTAGCCGTAACGCTGTCCCATTGAAACGGCAGGCATTAAAATTGTTCCAACTGCCGGCTTCACATGGACATCAATTACAGATGGACATTTTTTTGCTTCTTCTACGCCTTCCACTTTCAATAATTCTCCACAATGTTGGACTGTAATAAATGTCGTATGAACCGGCCGAACCCATTTCCACAATACATCCGGTTCATTTCCTAAATATAAGGAAATTGTCTCTTTTACTAAATGAATACCGAATGCGGATTCAATCATTTTATTCATCGCCCCGCCTGCAATACGAGGATTCATCTCAATTAATTTCCATTGTCCAGAGCAAAAACGCAGTTCCATGTGGCATGCGCCGTTTGTTAAACCGATGTCCTCTACGATCGAGTGAACGGTCTGTCGTAGTTCTTTATAGAAAGATGGATCCATTTCAATAAGGACATCATATGCAGTCACAATAAATGATACATTTCTCTCAATTTCTTGTTTAATGACCGACACGATAATCGGATTCCTTTGTATAACGATCAATTCAACGACATATTGTTCACCTTCAACGTAGTCTTCAAGAATGAGTGGATGCTTCGGAAATTTTTGTAACATTTTTCGCCATACTTCCACTATTTCAGCTTTATTTTCAATAAAACGAACTCCTTTTGATCCATTTGATAAGGTACTCTTCATTACTTTTGGAAAACGGTCGTTAACAAAAGACTCAAAATCACGAACCTCATTTAATTGTACAAAATCGATTGTAGCTCGATTCCCTCTTAATTTTTCTCGAACGAACAACTTATTTTCCATACAGCGCAAAGCTTGAGTTGAAATGGAACTATTGCAATATTCATTTGACAGCTCAGCTGCAAGAGAAACGTATGGATCTACAAAACTTATTATCGCTCTAATATGGTAACCAGAACTTAGGAGCTCGCTTATTTCTTTTTTAATTGAATCTTCATCTATCTCTTCCATAAAAATGACTCGATGAATGAATGAAAGCAAATCAGTATTATGAAATAAATAGTTGCGTTTTGTAATTGCAATCGATTGTAGCCCCATTTCATAGGCAGCTTTGAACGCTTCACTTGCCGATCCATATTGCGGGGTCTCTATGAATAGAATTGCGTCCACAATTTCACATCCGCTCTATTACCGATCCTTATTTTATTCATATGCTTTAAACGCCTAATTGCATAGGCAATCGGAGGAGTTGCAATATAAAAACACGAAGCCTTTTCACGCTTCGTGTTTTTGTATTAGGTTGAACCGTTTTAACTGGTCAATCAACCCTTCATTAAATAAGATATCGTGCTCATATTTACCAAATAAATCAAAATGAGGATAATCTGGACGCATATCGATCCATTCAGGCTTCAAACCATACTGCTTTCCCCATTCAACTAATTTTGCAAGATCAGCACAGCCTGCTTTCGTAACTGTTCTGCATTCAGGAAATCGTTCATCCAACCAATAATGGGTTAGAAAAGCGACCTCTCCCGAGCGGACAGCCTTTTGCCAAGCACGTAATTCAGTCCGGTCAATGCCGAATGCCATCAGTCCTGCACCCTTCTTATTTCCATATATTTTGCATCCCATATCGGATCGATTTTTTTCAAAGACACTGGACGGAAGCTGTCTTTCTTAACAAGTACATGTTCCGATGTCGCAGTTGCTGCAACTGTTCCATCTTCATGCAATATTTCATAGCCGTAAACAGTGCGCAATTTGCCGTGTGTTTCTATCCATGTACGCACCTTTGCAGTTTGGCCATAAGTCATTGCGGCTTTATATTGGATTGACAAGTCAATGACAGGTGACAAATAGCCTTCAGCTTCCAATCCGGCATATGTAAAACCTAAATCTTTAATTAAACTCGTCCTACCAATTTCCATCCATATTAAGTAATTCGCATGGTAGACGACACCCATTTGATCTGTTTCCGCGTAGCGAATTTCCACTTCTTTTTCACTAACAAACACTGTAATCACCTCTACGTTCCATTATACAAAATAGATCGGTACATTGCTGTTCATGCAACTTGTAACGAAAAGAAAACAACTATTTGTTGTTCGTTCGTATCAATCATGAAGTGAGTTCTAGCATTTTGTTCCTATTTCACTTTTTGTTAAATAATATTTCACACTAACTTCACAAAATAAAAATACCATAATTTGTTTAAAAATCCATGGGTTACATGTACTTCAAATATATAAAAGTAATTTAAGAACCTTTTGTGACAACGGTTCATAACTATTGTTTTCAAAATCAGAAAGGAATATTATATGTTGCACGAGGGAATTTATTTACTTTAAATGTCATTTAAATATTGGGTTATATTATTTCGAAATAATTTAAAGTGATAGATTTACTTCATCCTATATGAAAGAGGGGGTAACCCGTGAAGGCGAAATGGTTATTGGTTTCACTTTTCTTAACGCTTTCTTTACTTTTATCTGGTTGTGAAAATTCGTTGCTCATTTTTGATCCGAAAGGGCCACAAGCGAAAACATTGTCAGATACAATTCTTTTTTCCATCATTACGATGGCCGGAATCCTTTTTGTCGTGTATGTATTGTATACTTTCATGCTCGTTAAATATCGAGCCTCCAAAACTGGTGATGACTATGAACCGCCACATGAAGAAGGTAGTAAATGGCTAGAAATTACGTGGACAGCTATCCCAATCATCATTGTCATTATCTTATCGGTCGTTACTGTTCGATCAACAATGGATGTAGAAAGTGTGCCAGAGGCTTATGCAAATGAAGATCCGCTCGTAATCTATGCATCTTCTTCCAACTTTAAATGGCATTTCAGCTATCCTGAAGAAGGCATTGAAACGGTTAACTATGTAAATATGCCAGTAGACCGGCCGATTGAATTCCGGCTCTATTCCTATGGACCAATTACAAGTTTCTGGATTCCTCAATTGGCTGGCCAAAAATATGCGATGAGCGATATGGTGAACACAATCCATTTGGCAGCTGATACGACAGGATCCTTTGTTGGCAAAAACTCGAACTTCAGCGGTAAAGACTTTGCACATATGGAATTTGAAGCGCAAGTAATGACTGCAAAAGATTATGATGAATGGGTTCAAGATGTAAAAGATACTGCTCCTGCTCTAACTGAAGAAGAGTTCGATCAACTACTCGAACCAAGTGTGTTAGGACGTAAAACGTATTCTTCTACACACTTGACATTCAGACCAGCACCTGAAGGCGAAAATGCTGGCCATCATCACGGAAGTCACAAAGAAATGACAGATGAATCTTCTTCCCACAACATGCATGAAGAAGAGCATAAATAACCCATTACTCGAAAGGAGACAACATCTATGAAATGGGATGAATTTTTCGTCACGGGCGAGCCGATGATCTATGCGGCTATGGTTATGATTGTTGTCGTTTCTGTCGCCATCGTTGCTGGTCTTACCTATTTTAAAAAATGGGGCTATTTATGGCGTGAATGGTTAACGACAGTAGACCATAAAAAAATCGGTGTTATGTATATAATTGCAGCACTTCTAATGTTGTTCCGTGGAGGAGCAGATGCCCTCTTAATGCGTGCACAAACAGCTGTGCCTGAAAATGGACTGCTTGATGGACAACATTACAATGAAATCTTTACGACGCACGGAATTATTATGATTTTATTCATGGCAATGCCTTTCATCATCGGATTGATGAACGTTGTCATTCCACTTCAAATTGGAGCGCGCGATGTCGCATTCCCTCGTTTGAATGCAGTGAGCTTCTGGCTCTTCTTTTTCGGAGCGATGCTGCTCAATTTGTCCTTCGTTATCGGCGGTTCGCCTGATGCTGGATGGACAGCTTACTTCCCACTCGCAAGTACGGATTTCAGCCCAACAGTTGGGAATAACTACTATTCTCTGGCGCTTCAAATTGCAGGGATCGGTACGTTAATGACGGGGATCAACTTCCTTGTGACGATCCTAAAAATGCGTGCTCCAGGGATGACGCTAATGAAAATGCCGATGTTTACTTGGTCCATTTTGATCACAAGCATCATCATCATTTTTGCGTTCCCTGTTTTGACAGTTGCGCTTGCATTGATGATGTTGGACCGTCAATTTGGTACGCAGTTCTTCGCGATGCAAAATGGCGGGATGGATATGCTTTGGGCAAACTTGTTCTGGGTATGGGGCCATCCGGAAGTGTATATCGTTATTTTGCCAGCATTCGGTATTTACAGTGAAATTATTGCGACCTTCGCACGTAAAAACTTGTACGGTTACAAATCGATGGTCATCAGTATGGTTGCCATTTCCATGCTGTCATTCCTTGTATGGGTCCATCATTTCTATACAATGGGCCATGGGGTCATGGTCAACAGCGTTTTCTCGATAACGACAATGGCAATTGCGGTGCCGACCGGTGTGAAGATATTCAACTGGCTCTTCACGTTGCGGCGAGGTAAAATCAGCTTCTCTACCCCAATGCTATACGCATTAGCGTTTATTCCGATCTTTACAATTGGCGGAGTTACCGGGGTTATGTTGGCGATGGCAAGTGCCGACTACCAGTACCACAACACGATGTTCTTAGTCGCTCACTTCCATTATGTATTGATTCCAGGAACGGTGTTTGCGGTTATCGCGGGCTATCATTACTGGTTCCCGAAAGTGTTCGGTTTTAGATTGAATGAAAAATTAGGGAAATGGGCGTTCTGGTTCATTGCCATTTCATTCAACGTAACGTTCTTCCCGCTCTTCATTCTTGGATTGAACGGCATGACGCGCAGAATGTACACATATTCTGCAAGCACTGGATACGGTCCACTCAACATGCTCTCTATGGTTGGCGCGGTCGGACTCACTATCGGGTTTATTTTATTAGTTTACAATATTTACTGGAGCACTCGCTATGCACCACGCGATACGACAGGCGATCCGTGGGATGGACGTTCACTTGAGTGGAGTACACCAAGCCCTGTTCCGGAATATAACTTTGCGAAAACACCTGTCGTAAACAAATTAGATGCTTTTTGGTGGTCTAAAAAGGAAAATACGTCATTGACGGAAGGCGATTACGAGCCGATTCATATGCCGAATAACAACGGTCAACCGTTTATTATGGGCGTTGCATTTTTCTTGTTTGGATTCTTCATGGTATTTAGCTGGTGGGTTCCTGCTATTATTGCAGGTGCTGCCATTCTCGGTACAATGGCCTATCGCACTTTTGAGCAGGATCATGGTCACCACATTTCTGTCGAAGAAATCGAACGGACCGAAAAAGCATTGCGAGGTGAACAATCATGAAAGTAGATCATTCTATGCCACTTGAATATAGTACCGAGGAAAACCGTCTGAAGGTATTAGGCTTCTGGATTTTCTTAGGAGCGGAGATCGTATTGTTTTCCACATTATTCGCCGTCTATTTCACTCTTGTGAATCGGACGGGAAATGGTCCCGCTGGCAGCCATATTTTTGAATTGACGCCAGTGATGATAGAGACGGTTGTACTACTTACGAGCAGTTTCACGATTGGTCTCGGCATCCATGCAATGCGGATCGGTTCAAAAAAAGCGATGATATCCTTTTTCGGCATTACCCTTCTCTTAGGAGCAGTTTTCTTAGGAGTAGAAATTACAGAATTTGTGACGTACGTTCATGAAGGAGCAACAATGCAGACGAGTGCATTCCTTTCAAGCCTCTTTACATTATTAGGTACACACGGAGCCCATGTCACTTTCGGTTTGCTTTGGGGCGGCGCGATTTTGTATCAGGTGAAAAAACGCGGGTTTACTCCTGAAACTGCAAATAAATCATTCATCTTTTCCTTGTACTGGCACTTCTTGGACGTTGTCTGGATTTTCATTTTCAGCTTCGTCTACTTGAAAGGAATGATGTAATATGAAACAGTTATTTCCCGTCCCGCATGTGATCGGATTCGTTTCATCCCTCCTCCTTTCACTTATTGCATTAGTCGTAGTAAAATTCAATTTGACCTTTGCAGCCGGTATGACGATTTTAGGAATCACAGCTTTATTCCAAGCAGGCTTGCAGCTCTTCCTTTTCATGCATGTCGGAGAAAATGAAGATAAACGATCTTTGCTCACAAATATCGCTTATGCACTATTCGTAGGGCTTGTCACCATTTTTGGTACATTGTTCGCGATGTTGTGGGGATATAATATGATTTGATTGCAAAAGGTACCTAGCCGAATCGGTAGGTACCTTTTCAATTTTTCTTCTGAAAGTAGAGAACGTATTAAAATAACTATTCTCTCAATCATTTATCGGTTTGTTATGTCCTTTTTCTATACTTATTTCATGATAATATTACTTCTTGGATTGATCCAATACGAATAAATTCATGATAACTCCCAAAGCCAAAAAAGCAAAGGAGCCTATTAAATAGATGAACCGAATTCCATACAGCTCAGACAATACTCCATTTGCAGCTGTAAACACTATAATCAGTAATGCTTCCAATACTCCAAGGACACTTGAAAATCTACCCATTATATTTACAGGTACATTATTTTGATAGAAAGTGAAAAAGCCTGTATTTGCAAATGATAGAGCAAATGTCAATATGAAAAAACCTAACGACGCTGTAATAAAACTATGCGAAAATGCAAAAATCAAATAACCAATTGGTGTAAAGAGTGCTCCGAATCCTATAAGAATATTTGTTTTGCAGCGGTTAGCGAAAAAAGCATTTGTGATAGAGCCTATTATAATTCCGATACCGGCAACGCTGACAAGAAACCCATAAGCACTTTCAGATAGAGAGAGCACTTTTGTTGCAAATGAGGCTTCCAAAGAATCTAACCCAGTCATAAATACTGTCATTCCGCTAAATAGGACATAAATCAATGTAATATACGAGTTTGATTTGCTAAAACTAAGAATGTCTTTCCAATCATTTTTGATTAGCCTCAAGCTTACTTTTTCTTTCTTAATCGTATCTTCCTTTAATTCTAAATTCGGAAGCAAATAGATAATGATGGCTGATATACATAATGCTATGGCGTTTAATTGTATGGCTAAATTAGGAGTACCGATAATAAATAACAAACCCGCAATGGAAGGACCGATGATAAATCCGCTTGAATGAATGAAATTTCTAAGTGCGTTAAATCTTTGTCTATTTGTCTTCGGGATGAGCATTGTCATATAAACCATTGACGTAGGTTGGAATATCGAATTCGCAATGTTAATAATAAAAACCCATAAATACATTAAAATAAGTGAATCCATAATGGATAGCAAAATGATAAAGGTTGCTCTGAATAAGTCTAAGAAAATTATTACATTCCTTTTATTTAACCTGTCGATGAAGCTTCCAGACCAAAAATTTGTACATAAAGTAGCGATTGGTATTAAAATATATAGGACGGAAACAGCAAATGGTGAACCCGTCTTCTCTAAAACGATCAGATTAAGCGCGATCAAATAAATCCAAGCCCCTAAATTTGATACTCCAATCCCTAACAGAAGCAATAAGGGGTTTTTCCATTTTAAAAGCATCACGATCACTCCTAAATTCTTTTTTTGGAAACACAAAAAAGGAATCTCACCCCAAGTCAATAGACTTGAGGACGAGACTCCCTAAATTTAGAAGTTCGCGGTGCCACCTCAGTTTGTTCTTGTGTCACCACAAAAACCTTTTCAAGTATGTCTACAAAAACTGTAGATTTATACTCTATCTCATTAACGGGAGAAACCGGCACATCATCAATCTTGTAAAGGCAATATCCCATGTGCAGCTCCGAGGCTTGTTTCTATGTGCTTCTACATCCTCCTTCGCAGCTTACGGAGTTCTCTGTTATGCTTAAGCACATATACTTTTCTCATCATCGCTATTTGATTAAATCGTATATTACCACAGTTCGGTGAAAATAAAAATAGAGAGAATTAATAACCTAACAATGTTCAACCTTCAACGAACTACAGGATTACTATTTTTCAATCCGGCTAAAATCGTTACGATAATGCTGCAAATACTGACAATCATACCTATAATACCAACGACAATTACCCAAACATCAGGAATAAAAAAGCCGACAGGAACAAGTCCTAAAAACAAAATTACTGCAAAGCCTTGATAAATAGCAGAAATGATTTTTACGACCATATGATTAAAAAATGAAAAAATGAATGGGGGTATAAACAACATAATTACCATTCCGATGGATAGCATCAATATAAATGGCTCGTCAAAACTAACCGTATTAGGTCCTGTTGGATTTTTAGCGCCTAAAAGTAACGCAATAATCGCTAAAACCATAGTCAAAAATACGAAAGAAAATCTGATCCGCATGATTAAACCTCCCTTTATTGATCAGTATTTTTATTGTAGTCGGAATATAATATATCATCCATTTCACTCCTAACAGAATGAGCGGAAGTTGTAAAATGTATTAAGCCTTTAGCCTTAGCGAGATGAAGCTGGTAACTTGCAGCAGAAGACGAATGGCGGTAATGCTTTTTCTTACTTCCATATCCCGAAGAAAATTCGAAAAAAAAAGAGCTGCTTTTGCTGCTCTTCTTGTAAGTGGTGTAATTTCTGATAGTTAAACTCTTTCCAATTATTGATCATTAATGACTAACATATTTGAATTATCAAATTCCCAGTTTTCCCAATAAGCTACTTCCCAATAATAACCATCAAGGTCTGTAAAATGACCTCCATAGCCACCCAATCATTTTCCGTAGGTTCTTTTTGAAGAATAGCTCCTGCTTTTTTTGCTCTTTTTAAAATCTTATCAACTTCCTCCGCTGTCTTTGCATTATAAGATAGTGTTATTTCCGGGAAACCATTCGTAACAGCAGGTGGATTTTCCTCGTTTACATCTTTCGATAGTTCCTCTATTGGATACAAGGCAATTCTTGTTCGTTCATTTCTGAAAAAATAATGTATGGATTTGTTTCTGTCCCTCTAATGGAAGTATCAAATCTAAGCTCTTTAAAAAATTAATGAGATTTGACAATATCTTTGTACCTAATGTCATAAGATTTAATCTGTTTATCCATATTCTCCTAAAATATTATTTCTCAATCGATCTACTCTTTTTATCTGTTCTTTCCTTTACGTGCCAACAGAGGATCGTTAGAAAATGAATAAGCAAGTCTTAGGAAAGTTAATGTACAAATAAATCATAGTTGTGTAATAAACAATCTGTTTTTACTTCGCTTATTTTCCAATTTAAGTATTCAGTTCTTAATTGTATAATCATATGTTTCTTTACGAAACGTCTCTTGTTCAAGCGATTAATACGAACAAAATTGCCAATTGTCTACTCCTTTATACAGGCTAAATTTAGCTTTCATAATAATCACTTCGTCCATGCCTTGCCGATTTTCGATTTACAAATTCATTACATCTAACTCTTTTTCTAAAAACTCTTGAAACCACTCAGCACATTGAAATGTAGTTTCCCAATAAGGGTCACCGTCTTCTAAAGCCCAACACGCATATAATGTCGACATACCGACAGCTGCTTTCAATAAACGCTTACAATCCAATTGTAATAATTCGCAAATTTGATTAACTCGCTGGTGCAAAACTGACTTTGGGTCTTGCTTTTCCATAAGATGATTAATCAAATATGAAATTAAGTCAAAATACGGATCCCCTCCGACTCCCTTCGGATCAATTGCAAGCCATCCACGGCTTTCGGAATACAGTATATTCTCATGGTGCAGGTCGCCGTGCAATAAACAATAACCATCAGAAGTGTCCATCAATTCCTTAATGTATTTCGTCGCTGTATAAACAAATTCATTCGGTATTTTTCCCTCCGACTCTTTGTAATTGTCGATATATCGAGTGAGTGCAGTTGCCCATTCCGTTATCATCGGTATATTGTCATCTATAGGCAAATCTCTACGTAGTTTCATCCACACTGCTGTAAATATTGTCGTTGCCTGTTCGTCGTCGGTTACTTCCGAAAGCATCGTACCCGGATCTACTTTTTCAAGCAGTATCGCCCCATTTTCTTCATCCCATTTCACAATATTTGCGCAGCCAATTCCGTTATAAAGTTGCATAGTTTTCATTTCGTTGCGGCAATCAAAATTAGGAACACCTAACTTCAATATATAAGACACTTGTTGAGCATCTGTTACATTCAATACGTAATTATAAGAAAGATTCGATACAGGAGCTTTTATTGTTAAACCCCAATTGTCGGCAACATGATTTACTCTCTCATTTAACGTTAATAGCCACTTCTCCCCGTCTTTCCCAAAGCAGCTGCATATTTTCTGTTGAAATTCTTTTGGTATGTCCATATTGATTAGCTCCTAAACTTGTCTAATTCTGTTCCCTTGTCAGGGGAATTTGTAGGCATTAATACAACTCTTCACCCCTAAGCTTTATTAAATAGTACGTCAATATCCTCCCACCCATATGCCACTTCTATAAATTTCTCTCCACCAATCGTAATTGTTGTTTGATCAATTACTTTACCGCCAAGTCGCTCGTAAAAAAGCTTCGAACGATTTTGCTCAAGGACCCAAATAAGCATGGAAGTAAATCCGGTTGTTTGTAATTCAGTTGCCACTGCACGAATCAACGCAGTCCCGATTCCCTGCTCTTGTGCTTCTTTCAATAGATAGATTGCGTAAAGTTCCCCTTTATATTTATCGTATTTACCTGTCCTCTCTCTTCCTCCCGTTGCAAAACCGATTATTTTACCATCTTTACGTTCAGCAACATATAAAGGGTTCACCCCGATTCCCCTTTTCCAATTTGCTGTACGCTGTTCGTAAGACAAACCTTCTAGATAGGATGCTGCCACGATCCCTTCATAGGTTGTTCGCCAGCTATCGACATGCACTTTCGCAATACCGTCTGCATCTCGCAGGTCCGCTTTTCGAATGAACATTAAAACGCCCCCTAAAAAAATCCATCGACTGAATAATGAATCAATGAATACAATAAAAATCGTATTAATTGATAATGCTGCTATGGAAAGTAATGTGAATGACCTTATCGCTTTATAGGTTTAACAACTTTTACCCATAAAAAGTCAAGGCGCAATAAATAATAAAATTATAAATGGATGGATTCGCATAAATGCCACCTGCTATTTTTCCATTACGTCTGTTTTTACCATTATACAAACTCTTCTACAGAAAAAAATTTTTAAATACACCTAAAGAAATGGTTAGTAAATACCATTCGAGAAATAATGCCAAAATCCTTCAATTGGTAGATTTACGTTCTTCCATAATTTTTATCTTATAGATTGCAAAAAGATGTCGCTAACAGTAGCGACATCCCAGCTTGTTGACAAACGCTCGCATACTGCGTTGCTCGTCTCGCTCGTCCCCTCATGAACCTTAAGTTCTATTCGGGTCTTCGCTCGACTTCGCGCCTTGTCTGGCAAGCGTTTTCAAGCCAAGCTGGGCAAACACTTATCCCATAACTAAAAACCTTTAAAAGACTGTAGACAAAGTGAAAAAATACTTTGTCTACAGTCTGAGATGTCGCTAACAGTAGCGACATCCATTCAAATATATTATTAACCAATTGCTCTTTTTTCTGTTCTCTTTGCAGGAATAATGGCGAGTACATTTTCGATGCTGAACGTCCGTTTTCCTTTTCGTAAGTAGCAAAATGCACGGAAAGAGGTGTTCCCGATTTGCAGCACTTTAATTGTACGCTTCGTAATTGTCCCGTCATTTGCCATATACACCATAAGCAGCACGTCTCCAAATTTCAAAGCTTTTTCAAGTTCTTTACGCACGAACGTTCCCCTCCTTAATTTTCATTATAGAGAATGCGCGTTCGCTTGTAAAGTTGATTGTTTTTCCATTTAAGTAAACAATTTTCTACTTCTAAATAGTACGACCGTTCCTATTAATAGCATTACACCAGATAACATAAATACCATTTGAACGCCAATTATATCTGACAAAATTCCCATCATGACAGAGCTGATGCCAAAAAGGCCCGTTCCTAAAGCACCTAAAGAGGTATATACAGCAGCCAATTGCTCCTTCGGCACACTTTTTTGTATGATTGTTTCCAAAGGTATGCTCTTTAATTGCCCAAAAAATCCAATGCATAATGATAAAATTAGAGCGATAATAGGGAAACGATTAAAGCTAAACAGCAATGTTACGACGCAACACGCAAGCGAGCCAATGAAGATAGAAGTTCCTACCCTCTTTTGAATAAAAGCAGCGTATTTTATACAATAGACACTTCCAATAATTAACCCGAAAAAGAATGCTCCGTTAATAAACCCCCACCATTTTTCATCTACGTTTAATGCATCGCTTACAAAAACATACAATATAGCGGCAATCCAAACTGTCCCTGCAATTGTTTCAACGGATTCAATCCAGGCGATTTTCCGCAAGACAGGCGTTTGAAATAATTTAATCCAGCCTTCTTTTATTTGCTCCAACTTTCCTGTTTCCTCGTTTTTCTGATGAGTTACATTTTGGAGTAGGCATAATAACATGCTTGATATCATAAATAAGCCAACTACCGCCCATGTTAGTTGAACTGGTCCTAATGCGACTAATAAAAGGCTTCCGGCAAACCACATAATCGTTTGAATCGTTTGCGTAACCGATTCAGATATACCATTCGCTTTCAACAAATGCTCATCCTTTACGTAATGTGGTATTAGCGTCTGTTTGATTGGGTTCGCGCAGCCATCAAGAAAAGCAATCATCCCGATCATTATAAAAAGCAAATAATAATTGGAAACTGTAATGGCATGTAAGGACAAGCAAAGAAAAGTGAGCAATACTGTTTTGCCGATTTGTGAACTTGCCAAGATCCATTTCAGATTCACTTTTCCGATAATTAATGGCGTTAACAAACTTGATAGAAACATAGACGTAGTAATTGTAAATGGAACAAATGAAGATGCAGCTGCCGAACCTGTTAAAGCAAAAATGGTACTAATAACGCTGAGCATATAAAGCACGTCACCAATATTCGCAATCGACTGGCCGGTTACAAGTAAAAAATAGTTTTTATTAAATTTCATATATATCCCCCATTGTTTAAAGCTTACATTACTTATTTTCGGGGGTTTTTAAATTGGACGAAACATCTCTATCATTCTCCTTTACGTAACGGATAAATCGGGGGATGAATTTATCGCAAATTTTGATTGCTACTGTATAGTGAAATTTCTGTTTTACTTGGCGATCGGTTTGCTTTATCTTGTCGTTTCTTGAAATTCAATGTCGACTAACTGTTCAGTTTCCGTTAGATATTTTACGTTAACGATCATACCGAATTCCCTGTTACCTTCTTTTAACCACAGTTTAAACTTTTCAATCGTCATACCATCATGCACCACTTTGCCTATGTGCAAGTAATCAATCACATTTGCGTTCGGATATTTTAATGCCGTTTCTTTAATGGCGATCTGGGACCATTTTGCATAAGAAGGAATTTGTTGTTGAGCAGAAACATTTGGCAACAGAATGCTATGTACTGAATGGGCTGTTGCTGTAATGGCAAATGCAATGAATAATTCTTTCCTCATTAAGCACATCTCCTTTTGAATAGCATGAATCATTCTCCATGAATCATTCTATATTGGAGATGCTTTAAACAAGATTCTTAGTAACTGCAATTTAATTTGCGATTATTACTTTTAGTTATAATGGATTTTTAATTGGTTCCATCTCAATTTCCAATTCTTTTGGTTGATTCGATTTTTATAAATGGCAATCCGTTCTTTCTTCTTTTGGAAGTGAATAGTAGGCTTAACTTCTAAATTTATTAAGTCCTTGATGCCATGGGGTGCTGTTAATACGATACGATCTTGGTCATCCAATTTTACTCCAATAGCGGTAGCTGTTTCAGGAAACTTGGAGATCGCATCGACAGATGATTGATATGGAGGCATATTGCTTTTCACATGCATTCTTGCTTCATTCTTTACCGACCAAGGGACAGTTGGGTTAAGAAAAGATAATTTTTCTTCAAGAAATAGATCTGCAGCTTCGTCTATATTTTTTGGATCAAAATAAATCACATCGATATCTGCAAGGGGCGTTCTTTCTTCGAAATTATGTAATATATCCCATACTTTTGATCTAACAAAGCCGGAGCAAATCCACCAATCTGGTAAGTGTAAAGATTTCACTAATTTTAGAAGCTCCATCATCCATTTGTCTTCTTTAATAATAGATATGATTTTATTCTCATCTAACACTAGGACTACCTCTTTCCAATTCAGTCTGTCTGTCTCGTTGAAGAAACTAACTCGGTACGATTCAAAGTACTTCTGACGAACGCCGCAAACTTCTCTTCTTCCTCAAAAAATGGATAATGATTGCTATAGTCAAATGAAGTGAATGTAGCATTTGGAAGGCATTCTGCTATTTCAACACCGAATTTATGCGGGCATTGGGCATCGTATGTACCTGCATATATATAAGCCGGTAAGTCAATTTGTTTCAAATCATCCCTGACATCATACGTCTTGCAGTCCACTTTTCTGAAATACGTCAATCGATCCCCGACCGTCTTGCCACTATTTGGTTTCTGAAAAGCCAACTCCATTTTCTCTTCCGAATGAAAAGACATCAAATTCCATTCACGGCCTAAAGCACGCCTTTCCTCCAATGCTACGTCTGGTGTATCGAGTCGATTCATTATTTCAACGATGCGTTCGAAATTCGGATTTTCTCGACAATAAATACTGTCTGGATCTGCACTATATTCAATGCTTGCAGCAGTGCCGCCAGCGATAATTTTCGTTAATGATTCTTTTCGCATCACAGCATATACAAGAGATAGCATGCCTCCTGTCGAATGTCCTGCAAATCCCCATTTCGGCAAATGGAGCGCTTCTCGTATCGCTTCCAAATCTAATACGGACTCTTTCATACTATATTGCTCTTCTGATTGTGCACACTCTGATTTCCCTGCTCCGCGTAAATTGATGAGGTAGACATAATAATAATCCGTAAAAGGATTTGCGAACGCATTTCCACGTTCATCATATTCACTGTATAGATGAGTGACGGCTAACGGCTCGCCTTCCCCTTTTTCAAAAATTTCAAACGTTCCTCTCGCCGTTTCAACGAATCTTTGTGTCCACATGTCATAGCCCCCATAGTTCGATATTTTCTAACTATAATTAATTATAACTTTCCTATTTATGAAAAGAAATAGAAAAATAACCAAGCATAGTTACCGCTTGTAGTATAAGTATACTGTCATTGATAAGTATTTTGTGTTCACAAACGCAAGGAGATTCTCTGTGCACTTAGCTGCACTTTGTGCTCGCTCCTATACGTGCAGCTGCCATTATCAGAAATGCTGTGATCGGTAAGACGATTAAAGTTCTTAACAAGGTTTCTTCATTTACTTGTTCGATATTCCAAACTGAAACAATATGAAAACTACTAAATATGATTGTAAATAGCAGGCCGCCAATCATTAATGGCTGCAGTTGCTGTTGAGCAGGAATAAAAGTACTCGCACCAATTCCTAAACCGATAAAAATCGATAAATAAGCATAATTCAAGTTACCTATATCCCCGTCAATAAAAGCTTCACCAGTTGTCCATACTAACAAAATAGCAGATCCGTAAACGACTACGAATGAAGCAATCATCCCAATAAGAAAATATTTTAAAATAGGCTTGCTCAATTTGAAGTCCTCCCTCTCTTATGTAAGTATTAATAACTCTTCAATACTATTACGTTTTCTGTTGCGAATAGTAAACAAAAAAAAAGAACCCTTTCGAGGTTCTTTTAAAAAAATTCTCGTTCAATATCGATCAACCGTAACACCTAAGACGGCAGTCCTAATATAGGGTGCATCCAAAAATTGTTTTAATTCATTAGGTTGCCCTGTCACAACAACACCTATAATAGGCAAACTTTCAGCTTCCCATTTACCCTTATCTTTCAATGCATTTATCATCTTCTTTGTTGGTTTTTTATACTGTCCACCATTTTCCTCTAACCACTCTAATTGCTGGACAAAAGACGTAGGTCCGCTTGCTTGAGAGAACCCGAACGTATCAAATCCAATAAAACCAGTTGCATCATCGCTGTTCAATTCCTCTTTCGAATATGTATCCACCCAGAACCAGCTTATATGATTCGAAAACATTTTTTCAACCTCTTTAATTGAATAAGAACGATCAAATGAAAAAGCGTATTCAACAACTTTCTTTTCATCAATTTCAAACAGTAAATTCCGTTCGTCAGGAAGATATTCATAATTTATGGTCGGGTGAAAAAACTCTATAACACGCTCTCCTTGATAATATAGAGGGATTCTCTTGTCAGTTATTGTTCCCATACCAAACATATTGAGTGATTTAGTCGAATTTGAACTTCCGAATATCGTAAAGGACTGCTGCCGTTTACCCCAAGGGAAAAGAATTCCATCCATATTTTTAATTTGTTCATTTACCGCTGAAGCACCAAAAGGCGAATAAATATACGACGTTCCTGCGTCCTCGACATTTGCCCCCTTTACATAATGCCATGCATTATCAATTTCAGATTGGCGTTCTAAACGGTATTGCATTATATACGAGCCAGCCATATATACGAATGTGAGAGATAATAGGCTGACCAAAACTGAAATAACAATATTTTTTATGTATGAAGTTCTTTTTGCCTTTTTTACAAGTTTCGAAAAGTCAGGATCATGAAAAGATAATCTTTCTTCTTCCATTTATATTTGCCTCCTAAATTTACTTATAAATTGCTTCCTTGCTCGATATAACGTAGTTTTAACTGAATCTGGTTGCATTCCATACATCTCAGCAATTTCCTGTATGGTCAAACCGGTGCTATATTTTAGTATTAAAAATTCACGATGCTTGCTGCTTACCTTTTGTAAAGTTTCTGTTATCTCTTTGCCAGTTTCTCGCTGCAAAACTTCTTCTTCGGCTGTTATCCCCTTAGATAACTGTTCCATATCAATCGATAAAATATGCTCTTTTCTTCGTTTTTGTTTTCTGCATAAATCGTAGTATTCATTGATCGCTACGCGAAATAGCCAACTTTTAATTGTATTAGGCTGTATCACATCCATATATTTAATAAATTTATAAGCAGTGTTTTGGATAATATCTTCTGCATCTTCCCTAGTGGCACCCATCTTTATTAAATAATTTAGGACAATCTGTAAATACTGGAATAGTTTTTTCTCTAATGTCATTTCATCCATTTTCAACCTCCCTTTTCTATAACGTTTTTGTACGCAAAAAGTGAACAAGATAATAGTAACCTTGAAAAAAGTGCCGTTAGGGGCACTTTTTCAGGGGTATGATAACATTTCTACCGCATCATTAAGCTGTAATTGTCCAATATCCCCTTCTTTTCGCTTCCGGACGGAAACCTTTTGATTTTCAACTTCCTGATCACCAACAATCATCATGTAAGGAACCTTCTGCTTCTCTGATTCCCTAATTTTCAACCCTATCTTTTCCGCACGGTCATCTATTGTTACGCGATATCCCTTTGCAACAAGCTCTTTCTTCACTACTTCGGCATAGGGAACATGCCTATCAGCTATTGGAATGATTCTCACTTGTTCAGGTGCGAGCCATAATGGGAATTCCCCTGCATAATGTTCAACTAAGATTGCAAGAAATCTTTCGACTGAACCGAAAATCGCACGATGGATAATAATTGGCAACTCAAGTTCATTTTGTTCATTAATGTATCGACAATTGAACTTCCCAGGCATTTGAAAGTCCAGTTGAACTGTACCGCATTGCCAGCTTCGTCCTAACGAGTCCAGTATGTGAAAATCAATTTTCGGACCATAAAATGCTCCATCTCCTGTATTAATTCGATAGGCCATTCCTCTTTGTTTCAATACTTTTTCAAGCGATTGTTCTGCTTCATTCCACAAATCGATAGAGCCCATATAATTTTCCGGCCTTGTCGATAATTCGACTTCATAACTAAAACCGAACTTCGAGTAGATCTCGTCGATCAAATCCAATACACGATCCACTTCCCGTTCAATTTGATCTTTTCGAACGAATAGATGTGCATCATCTTGTGTAAATGCCCGAACTCTTAGTAGTCCATTCAATGAACCAGAAAGTTCGTGACGGTGTACCAATCCTAATTCTGCATAGCGAATCGGCAACTCCCTGTAGCTTCTCCGTTTATGGTTGAAGATGAGCATCGCCCCAGGGCAGTTCATCGGTTTCAATGCATATTGCTGTTCGTCCACATCGGAAAAGTACATGTTTTCATGATAGTGATCCCAATGTCCGGATTGCTCCCATAGCTCCTGTTTCATCATAATCGGCGTTTTGATCTCCTCATAACCCGCTTCCTGATGCTTCCGTTTCCAAAATTGCTCCAACTCATTTCGAATAATCATTCCTTTTGGCAAATAAAACGGCATGCCCGGTGATTCCTCTGACGACATGAACAATTCAAGCTCCTCGCCTAATTTACGATGGTTCCTTATTTCAATTTCCTTTTGTACTGACATTGTAATTCCTCCTATTTTATTTATAATTTAAAAAACCGCATTCCTCCCAAATAAAGGGACGAATGCGGTCGTGGTGCCACCCTACTTCCACCATGCTGAAACAATAACTTGTCAAGTAAAACAAGTACCATGGTGCTCAAAGGATAACGGTCTCCCGATCATAGTTTTCTGCCAATGCAGTCCTCTATAATAGCTCAAAGGTGGTAAACCATTTCTTCCACTACGGAACTCTCAGCTATCATCCCGTTCTCTGTAAAGCTTTCAAAATGGTTCGTGTCCTTCTCAGCGCATATTATTCAGTTTTAACCTTTTGTAACAAATAAAAAACCGCATTCCTCCCAAATAAAGGGACGAATGCGGTCGTGGTACCACCCTACTTCCACCATGCTGAAACAATAACTTGTCAAGTAAAACAAGTACCATGGTGCTCAAAGGATAACGGTCTCCCGATCATAGTTTTCTGCCAATGCAGTCCTCTATAATAGCTCAAAGGTGGTAAACCATTTCTTCCACTACAGGATTTTCAGCTATGATCCTGTTCTCTGTAAAGCTTACGAAATGATTCATGTCCTTATCAATGCATGTTTATGAATTTTAATTGTATTGAATTATATGTGAATAGTTTATGAATGTCAAGGACAATTTGTTATTTTTGTGCGAGGTGAAGAAAAGCATTGCACGAATGCATCCGTCAATAATACTGAAGTCCTCTGCCGCTCTCAGCAATTGCATGAGCGAGACGAATTGTTGACACTGCCAACTCTGCGTATGTCACTTCACGAGTAGGACTGAAATGATTTTGTTCAGCTTTTATAAGACCCATCGAGCTTGCCATTGCTACATAGCCCGTATTTTCAGTTTGTATTTGATCGGCATCTGAAAAGCCAAGCTTATATATACTGTTGTCTTTTGCTGCCCGCTCTAATCCCAAAACGCGGATCATCCAAACGGAAAGTTCTTCTCTTGTAATCGGAGCATCAGCATCAAATGTTGGGCGATCTGCTTTGATTATACCCATTCCAACCGCACGTTCGATCTCATCATATAGAGGATGTTGAGGGTCAATATTTTCAAAGGTTTGATTCGTGCTTTCCTGGCCGTAATAACTATTGCCGTGATAGAAATACGTAAGTGAATTTAGGATTACTTTCAAAGCTTCTCCTTTTGTAATTGCAGAATCGCCAGTGAAGTTCTTCACATCTTTTACTTCCATCACTTTGGCGTTAATTAAATAATTAAGTTCTTCTTCCGCCCAAGGATGTGTAACAGTTATTGAATCTTTGTTGCTAAACATGTTATTCCATTCCCCTGTAGTTGCATTTATATAACTAAATGGATCATCATTAAAAACCGGCGTATAAATTAAATCATAATGGTTTTCTTGTTCAGCTCTCACATGGTTCATATACGAAAGCTTAACATCAAGTGCCTCTTCCAAAATGGCCTTTGCCTTTTGCTCTGAAATCACTTCCTCACTGGATGGCCAATTATCTATTTCTTGATAATTGACGTATAAACTGTTTAATGAACCATCCACATTGATCCCTACACTAATTTGATCGCCTGCAACAATAATTCCATTCATAATTCTTGGAAAAATAAATTGGTAGGTACCTACCCTTTCGTCATAATAAGGTTCTTCGATCGGCATTGCATAATTGTGCAAATAAGAAGGGGTCCATTCTTTTAAATAGTTTACGGCTTTAGTAAGCGCTTCCTGTTCGGGAATCATTTTATCTATTTTTGGAGCTTCTCCAATATCCCTCAAAATGTAATCCTTCATGTCGTAGTATTGGATGATTTCTCCAGTATTTTTATTAATCTCTATACTAGATCCAGAGCTTCCATTTGCATAGTTATACGTATAATGTACGTTGATGACTGCCTGCCCGTTATAGTTTTCGATCTCCTGTATGGATTCAATTTTTAATTTTAGTTTATCTGAATCAATCGCTAGAAAACGTTCAGCAATTTTCTTCGCATCTTCTACAGTAATGCTCCCTTGTTTTACTGGGAATGGATTTGCTGCAATTGGATCAATTTTTGTATTCTTCGATAATTCTTCTGCATATCCGTTTGTTGTCATCCATTTCCCTGATATCGCTTCAATCCCTGTCAATTTCGCTGTTGGGCGATAGATGAGTTCTACACTCCGGTCTCCAGTTGGGTAATTATAGTTTATTTGATAATTTAAATCTACAGCAAGATTTTCTTTTACCTTTTTTAGTATGACCTCTTTATCTATGATTTTTGTAACGTCACTAAAAGTAACAGATTTTAACTGTGGAGATATTTTGTAAAAATTAACGACTTCACCATTTCCTAAAACAGACACTTCCACTCTTTGATCGGCAATGGGAACTTCATTTTGTGTACGTGTGTAAATAAATGAATAACGAATTGGCTCTGTTAATATTTGTTGCGGATAATACTGTAACGCATCTGTTTCTAATTGATAGTCTTTTCCATCGAGAAATTTCTTTATGAAGTTTTCTGCGATTTTCTTAGCTTCTTCTTTTGAAACTTTTGCTGGGAATAATGCATCTGTTATAGTAGGCGGTTGATAGGAAAAGTATTCAATCTCCAGTTCATTCCCAATAAAGCCTACATTACCGTATACTCGTTTCCCGTTAATTGTCTTACTAAAATATAAATCATGCCGCACCGTTTCATCTTCTGGATAAATATGCGCGCTGCTCACTTGAAAATCATTATTCGTTAAATAATCAAACTGATTTGGGAACATTTTTCGAAACTTCTTGATCAACTCATCTTTTGTAATGACAGCATCAGTCGCAGCAACTTGAATCTTCGCCTTTTCTGGTTGTCCATTCGTAATAGACGAAGCATCGGCAATCGATGAAAACAATCCAAAAGACAAAACAGAAGAGGTTAACATTATACCGACTTTATTCATTTTCATTCAAAAACCTCCTATATTCAAAATTTCATTTTATCTACGAAAGCGATCTTTAGATTGTATGATTGTCCAATGAAGAAAAGACATAGCTTTGACTAAAAAAGCATATTTTTTCTTTAAATAATAATTGAAAAAAGGCGCCCGATTTTACTCGGACGCCTTCTTTGTACTTATTAGTTATTTTTCATTTTATCACGAAGGACCATTTGAAGGATTCCACCGTGACGGTAGTAGTCGATTTCAACTTCGGAGTCGAAACGAGCCAATACGTCGAACTCTTTAACAGAGCCGTCTTTTGAAGTTGCTGTCACTTTCAAGATATCACGAGGTTTTACGCCTTCTGCGATGTTAACGCTAATTTCTTCTTCGCCAGTAAGGCCAAGTGTTTCTGCGCTATCTCCATTCATGAATTGAAGTGGAAGAACACCCATCATGACAAGGTTTGAACGGTGGATACGCTCATAGCTTTCCGCGATGACTGTTTTGATGCCGAGTAGTGAAGTACCTTTTGCAGCCCAGTCACGTGAAGAGCCCATGCCATAATCTTTACCTGCAATGATTGCAAGGCCTGTACCGTCAGCTTGATATTTCATCGCTGCGTCATAGATTGGCATGATTTCTTTTGTCGGCCAGTACGTTGTGAAGCCGCCTTCTGTACCTTTTGCAATTTGGTTACGAATGCGGATATTCGCAAATGTACCGCGCATCATGACTTCATGGTTACCACGGCGTGAACCGTATGAGTTGAAGTAACGTGGTTCTACACCGCGCTCGCGCAAGTATTTACCAGCTGGTGTATCTTTACCGATCGCACCTGCAGGTGAAATATGGTCAGTTGTGATTGAATCACCGAACTTACCGATGACGCGTAGGCCTGACAATGTTTTAATATCGCCCGGTTCTTTCGAAAGTCCTTCGAAGAACGGTGGGTTTTGGATATATGTTGAGTTTTCATCGAAATCGTACAAGGAATCATCCGTTGTTTCGATTGCATTCCATGCTTCGTTTTCAGTGAATACGCGTGCATACTCTTTACGGAACAAGTCAGGTGTAACCGTCGCTTTTACGACTTCCTGCACTTCTTCCGATGTTGGCCAAATATCTTTAAAGTAAACATCTGTGCCGTCTTTCGCTTTGCCGATCGGATCTTTTTCGAAATCAATGTCGACTGTTCCAGCAAGCGCATAAGCTACTACAAGCGGTGGTGAAGCCAAGTAGTTCGCTTTTACGAGTGGGTGGATACGTCCTTCGAAGTTACGGTTACCGGATAGGACAGATGAAACTAACAAGTCGTTTTCTGTAATCGTTTTTTCGATTTCAGGAAGAAGTGGACCGGAGTTTCCGATACATGTCGTACATCCATAACCGACTGTGTTGAATCCGATTTGATCCAGGTATTTAGAGAGACCGGAGTCTTCCAAGTAGCCAGTAACGACTTTTGAACCTGGTGCAAGTGATGTTTTTACATATGCAGGAGGTGTAAGTCCTTTTTCAACAGCTTTTTTCGCAACAAGCCCTGCGCCTAACATAACGTAAGGGTTGGAAGTGTTTGTACAAGACGTAATCGCTGCAATTGCAAGGTCTCCAGTTTTCATGCCTACTGTACGGCCGTCTGCAAACTCGACTGTTCCTTGTTTTTCGAATTCTTTAGGCGTCAATCCGAAACCTTGGTTTCCTTCAGGAGCCACTACGGAATCTCTGAATGAACGCTGTAATTCAGAAAGTGGAATCAAATCTTGTGGACGTTTAGGACCAGATAGATTTGCTTCAATTTTTGTAAGATCGATTTCGATCACTTCTGTATAAGTCGGATCTTCTTTATCTGCAGTGAAGAACATGTCATTTTCTTCAAGATATTTCTTGACAACTTGAATATGCTCTTCATCACGTCCTGTTAGACGCATATAATCAAGTGACTCTTCGTCCACTGGGAAGAATCCACAAGTTGCACCGTATTCAGGAGCCATGTTAGCAATTGTAGCACGGTCTGCAAGCGGCAATTTAGATACGCCAGGTCCAAAGAATTCAACGAATTTACCAACAACGCCATGTGCACGAAGTGTTTGCGTCACTTTAAGCGCAAGGTCTGTCGCAGTTGTTCCGTTTGGAAGTTCTCCTACAAGTTTTACACCGATCACTTCAGGAATTGGGAAGTATGACGGTTGGCCAAGCATGCCCGCTTCAGCTTCGATACCACCTACGCCCCATCCTAAGACGCCGATTCCGTTAATCATTGTTGTATGGGAGTCAGTACCGACAAGTGTGTCCGGGTACGTTTCAAATGTTCCGTCTTCGTTTTCCACTTCATGGACAACGCTTGCAAGGTATTCAAGGTTCACTTGGTGAACAATACCTGTTGCAGGAGGAACAGCACGATAGTTATCGTACGCTTTTTGCGCCCAGCTTAGGAATTGATAACGCTCAGCGTTACGCTCGAATTCAAGCTCCATATTAAGTCTTAACGCTTCAGGCGAGCCATAGCGGTCAACTTGTACGGAGTGGTCGATAACAAGATCGACTGGAATTTCAGGATTGATTTTGTTTGGATCTCCACCCATTTCAGCCATAGCTGAACGAAGGGAAGCAAGGTCAACTACAACTGGAACTCCAGTGAAGTCTTGTAGGATGACGCGCGATGGCTTGAAAGGAACTTCTGCGTCCTTATCTGCATCCTTGCCCCATTTTGCCAAGTTTTCAACGTGTTCATCTTTAATTACATAGCCGTCATGTTGGCGCAAGACGGATTCAAGTAGCACTTTGACTGAGTAAGGCAGTCTTGAAACATTTGCAATGCCGGCTTCTTCGAGAGCTTTTAGACGATAATAATTATACGTCTTACCATTCAACTCGAATGATTGGCGGCTATTGTGCAAGTTGCTTTTTGCCATTGTGATTTCCTCCTTTATCTACTGAAAAGGCCGTAAATAAGCATCTTTTCTCTACTCCATCATATTACAGCAATGTTCATAAGTAAAATACTTATAATTTATAGTCTATCATAAGAAAATCGAATGACTCATTATCTGTTGCGTTTCAGCTTCTTACTCTCCTAAAATCTCTCTAAAATAAGAGGTCATGAAGACGCCATACGGATCAAATTCCTTACGTAACTTTTTGAAAAGATCAATTTTCGGATAAAGCTTGACCATTTCTGTATATGTCAAATTATTCATTTTGCCAAAATGTGGTCTTCCCCCGTAAGATTTCATAATGCGATTTACCCATTTGAAATACGGTCCATTGTCCATTCCTTTGTACATATGAAAAGCGATAAATGCACTTTCTTCCCCTTGTGTAGGGCTCAGTAATGCATCTTCGCCAGCTGTCGTTCGGCATTCAATCGGAAAGTGAACATAAAAAGGATGTGCTTTCAATAATTCATGCATTTCTACTATGCACTCTTGAAACCTTTTTAGAGGAATGGCATATTCAGTCTCTGTAAATTTGACTCGTCTAGGTGAAGGGAAAATCTCGAAATAAAGTCCTTTTTTATCGCTATTCGGAATGGCTGATGCTGCAATTTGGGTCATTTTGCGAGAATAGGCCGGTTTTAATCGGCATAGCTCTGACATTAATTTAAAACCGGCTGTTTCGACAACTCCATTTGAAATAAAATCAATCGCCTTCGACTCTTTGCTTTGTTTTACCAATGGGACATCGTTCATCTCTTTCACTTGGACATTTTCATTTCCAGGAAAGTAAAACCATTCCATATGTCTATTCTTATATAATGACTCATCCCATTCTGCTATAGCCATATTAATGTTAACCTTTCTGCTTGACACGTGCAGGCTATAGAGTGGAACCGTGCGGAAGGTGAGTTTGACAAGAACCCCGAAAAGGCCTAAAGAGACACTTAACGCTTTGGACAAATCATCGTCTGCTCTTCTATGGTGACGCAAAATACCGTTGCCGTCGATATACGTCCATGCAACAACTTGGCTAGACAAAGAACCGAATTTAATCCCTGTTCCATGCGTACCGGTGCTGACAGCGCCTGCCAAAGTTTGCTGTTGAATATCTCCCATGTTTTCAAATCCCATGCCGATCTCTGATAGAATTGGCGCTGCTTCGTATAAATATGTACCTGCCCAAAAAGTAGCTTCCATCGCTTCCCTATCGAAGGAAACCAATCCTCTTAATTTGTCCAGTGATACCGCTTCATCATCAGGACACGCAACTTTGCTAAAAGAATGCCCTGCACCGATTGCTCGAAGGGTCTTCCCCCGAACTCTGCAGCTATCGACCAATTGCTGTATGTCCTCAATCGACTCCGGATAATGAAAATAATCGAGCGATGCTGTAACATTGCGAGACCAATTCGTCCATCTACTACCCTTCTTAACGGTCAAATGAAACATCCTCCTTCTCCCCTGTACGTTTTAAAGGCTTTCACATATTTTTCTCCACGCCTTCCGTGTATTTTTAGAAATCGTTCACAAAGCTCCCCAGCCTTTGCATGGCGGAAAAACACTGTATCTCCAACCGATAGAATACGATCCTTGTCCAATAATGGCGTTTGGACTTCTCCCGGCCCTTCATTTTTTAATAAATACAGGTTGTTTGGCCAAAAAGGTACAGGTGCTTTATCTATGCCGATTGCTCCTGAAGCCGTATAACCTCCGCCATGACAAACAGCGATTCCATCTTCTGGAATTCGAGTGACCCGAAGCGCATAAGACGCAGCAGGTTTAAAAGGCAATTGTTTATACCTTGAGAAAAGCGCAGGAAAATAAAAAGCGGATCCGATCGTCAGCTCTGTCACTTCTTTTGCCTGAACAGTAAAATCTATGCTGCCTGAACCGCCACCGTTAACAAATTGAATAGATGGACACGCTTTTTTTATTTGATTTACTGTATCTCTCCGAAGCTGTCCAATCAATGTCATCGATCGTTTTTTTAGAAATTGAATTAACGGCTGCTGCCATCGTATGACCGGCCTATCCACAACACCGGCGATTTGTGCTTCATAGCCCATGATTCCAATGACTTCCGTATTGGGGAACTCTTTCATTTTCATTAGAAGACTTTTGACATCTTCTACCTGCTTCAGAGAAGAGCGCTGCGTACCGAAATAGATCCATTTGAAATCAGTAGAGACATTCACATCGATACATACTTTCAAAACAATATTATGTTGTAAACCGATTTCATGCAGTAAGCGCCAATGCTCCTCACGGTCGATCATGAATGTTATGTCCGCACCTTGGGCAATATAAGGAATCATTAGCTCAATTGACTCCCTTTCCATTTGCGGATAGCCAAGCAAAATGTGAGTGAATCCTCTTTCAAGCAAAAAAAGAGTCTCTTGGCAATCAAATGTCATCCATCCTGAATGATTGTCCAATCTTTCTGCAATGTATTGAAGCAACTCTACCGACCGGATGGATTTTGTAGCAATTCGAATATCTTTTCCTTTCGACTGGACATTCACCATTTTAATATTCCAGTCCAGAGCTTCGAGATCAATGCAAGCAAATGGCCGAGCCAAATGTGCAAATGCGGTCAATGCTTCATCCAAATGATTACCTCCTTTACTTAAATCAATATTCTATTAAGTATATTCTGAATCTAATGATGAATCAATACTTCGGTTCTTTTAAATAATCTATTGTACTTTTATATCTATTAAGATGAAGGAACTTCTAGTGCTTGAATTTTTAAAGATATTGTGTCTTTACACACATATATACTGCAAAATCATTGTGAGTATGGCATGATAATAAATGAGCAACTAAAAGGGAGTGTATATATTGAAAAAGGCATTATTGGTCATTGATTATACGTATGATTTTGTCGCTGAAGATGGTGCTTTAACTTGTGGTCATGCAGGGATTGCTCTTGAGCAGTATATTACAAATCTGACGAAATCATTCTTGGAAAAAGAAGAGCTCGTAATTATGCCTGTTGACGTACATGAGTTAAATGATCCTTTTCATCCAGAGTCAAAACTGTTTCCACCGCATAATATACGGGGGACGTCAGGAAGAGAACTGTACGGTAAACTTAAGAGCTTATATGAAGAATATAAAGAAAAAATTCTTTGGATGGACAAAACACGCTACAGTGCGTTTGCAGGTACCGACTTGGAAATGCAATTAAGAGCGCGCGACATAGCCGAATTGCATTTAGTCGGTGTATGTACGGATATTTGCATATTGCATACCGCTGTTGATGCATACAATCGTGGCTTCGATATTGTTGTCCACGAAAAAGGAGTCGCAAGCTTTGATCCTGCTGGGCATGAATGGGCTCTACGCCATTTCAAAAACACTTTAGGCGCAACTGTTTTACACTAATTTCCCATCTTTTTTCAGTCTTTCTTTTGCTTATTATGTTTGATGTATCGAAATAACGGATATTACAAATACTACAGAGGCAATTATGAAATACTGAAAAGGAGATGAACAAAATGAGTTTTATTTGGTTTTTGATCATTGGAGGCGTAATCGGTTGGCTCGCTGGCCTTATATTAGGTAAAGACATTCCAGGGGGCATCATCGGCAACATTATCGCCGGTATCATCGGTGCATGGGTTGGTGGAATGCTTCTCGGTAACTGGGGACCAAGAGTGTCCGACTTCTATATTTTGCCGGCACTTTTAGGAGCGATTATCCTTGTCTTCATTGTGAGCCTCATTATGAAATCCATGCGTAAAGCGACTTGATTTAACGCTATATTTTAGCGAAAGTCATCGTGTCATTTTCACAAACATCGTATGAATTCGCAAAAAAATCGATATGCAATTCCATATCGGTGTAATTCAATGTAAAAACGTTGGAGCCCCCTTCAAGGGATTCCAACGTTTTTACTGTTCTTGTCCAGTTTCTAGCGCAATCCGATGGTTTTCAAATTCATTGAAAAACCAGAGGACATCTTCTACGTACTTTTCACTTCGATTATAATGGAAAATTGCTTTTTCAATTTCCCCTTCAGCTGCCCCACTTTTGGAAAGATAATTGGCAGCACTGAAAATGGCGTCTTCGATATCATATGGATCGGCAATACCATCCCCATTTGCATCGACTCCGTATCCGCCATATTTCTTTATGATTTCCGGATTGGTTTTGTCTTCTTCTGGGATATTCCCTTTTCCTAATCCATCACAACCAGGATATCCCCAACCAACAAAAGTACAAGGCATAAATTGCATATGACCTTCCGCACCAGCTGGCGATAATAGCGGATCCATCGTAGAGAATCGTGTTTCAATCCGATGGTGGGCTGCTAAAAGCGTCCAAGGTATTCCATATTTTTCGGCTGCGGATTTATAAATGGGAATATATTCTTCTGGAATTTCCATTGCAGTATGTCGTTCCTGTATATCCAATAATGTGCTTGCAGACTTTTTTATAAGTTCTGGATGCTGTATGCCCGTCCAAATTATTGCGGTCAATGTAAAGGTAATGACAGCGATCGGTATCAATAAGACAATCATCAAGAGCTTTGTCTTAACAGATAACCCTTTCTTTTTCTTTTTACTCACTGCACCACCCTTTTCCTTCTATCAATCGTATCCCAAAACAGATTTTTGAGCAGTATCCCGAAAGGATTTATTATAGTTCAATGGAATATATGGTATCTGCTGAACTATAAATTCCAATGGCCATCCCGCCTTCTAAGATTTCGGCAGCTGACGCTTTGTCTTTAGATTGAATATCAAAGATTATTCTTTAATAAGTGCTTTCACATCTTTTATCATTTCCTCATATGGAACGTTTTCTACACCGTTGTAAGTTTTGACCGAGACACCTTCTTTATTGACTAGGCTATAAGTAATGCCGTGTGTGATATCGCCCCCCTCTGGAGATCTTAGGACAGCGGTCTTAAAAGAACCCATAGCCAAATCCTCAATTGTTTTGGGGCTATATCCGGTCAACATTACCCATTTGCTTTGATCGACTGGATCAAAAGTATCCAAATACTCTTGCAGCACTTCTGGTGTATCGTAATCTGGATCTACACTGAAGGAAACAATTTTATAGTCTTCGACGCCTTCCTCTTTTAACATACTTTGAAAGTCAGTCATGTTAGCCATCATCGGCAAACAAACGTCAGGACAATTAGTATAAATAAATTGTGCAAGCCAAACAGTTCCTTTCAAATCGTCAAGAGACACTTTTTCATTTTGTTGATCGGTAAATTCAAAGGGCTCGATCTTATACTTGTGGTCTGCTTTGAATCCTCCAAATGAACATGCTCCCAATACGAGCATGCATGCCATTAAAAAGCCCAAAAAAGTTATTTTTCGCATATGCAAACTCCTCCACTTTTCAATACTTACTTTATCATAGTGGATGGGAGTTTATCAAACAACCGGGGGTTACTCCCAAACTTGTCCAAAATTTGTCGAAAGATTGAACTTCACTTCACATTCATTCCTTTTTTAAAGAAACGAGGGCGCTATGGATCGCTTCTAATTTAGACTCAATTCGGTGCAATAGATAAAATGAGACGAAAATCGGAAAGCCGATTTGCTGAATCAGTTCTAACCATTGTTCCATTTAGAACGCCTCCTTCCTAATTATGCAGCGTAAGCAGAAAACCGGTTCCCAGTGTAAAACTGTAGAACCGGTAGTTTGTTTATGCTCTTATAAGCTCGGTTACATTTCGCTCAATAAGTCGAGCACTTTTCAACGTAGCGAGTGGGGAACCATCCACTTCAAATACATTGGCATCAATAATGAGCTGCATCGCATCTTCGACTTCTTCAGATGTCAAATCTCCTCTTGGATTATCAACAGACAATGTCGTCTGCTTTCCGGCAGCAGTGTTAAAATGTAATTGTAAAGTTTTCGCCATTTGTCATACCTCCTTAATTCATAATTTCTGCTGTTTCTACTTTTTCCGCGCCAATGAAAGACATTTCAGAAAGATTCGCTAACTGTGAAAGAGCGTTGTATAAATCGTCCGCAGTTGCATCTTCCGCGATATTGCGATAAGATTTCGATTTCCGAATTATTTTCCCCTCTTCTGTCATACCACCATCAAAATACACTTTACCGACCGCCTGCCTAAATTCGATCGTCGCCATTTGCTTTCCCCCCTTTCACTTGTTATATAGAGAACAAATGAAAAAAGGATACATTGTCCGTGTATTTTTTTTAGTTTGCTCTTATAATGAGTAGTAGTATGGAAGAGGTGAAGATATTGCAAGATTGGTTTATATGGTTCATCGTTTTCTGGTGTATTGTCCTAATCGTTTTCTTCGGCATTGGCGGATTTTTTATGTTCCGCAAATTTTTGAAGGTGTTCCCGAAAGATGATGGCAAATCTACACTTGATTGGGAAGAACATTACGTCAACGAGTCCCTTCATCTTTGGAACGAAGAAGCGAAGCTTATGTTAAATGAACTCGTGTCCCCTGTTCCTGAGCTGTTTCGCGATGTAGCTAAACAGAAGATTGCATCCAAAATCGGGCAGATCGCCTTGGAAGATCGGGCGAAAACGATCGGCTTTGACCATATTATTCGCGGATATATATTAGCGACACCGAAGCGCGATCACAAATTCCTAAGGAAAAAGCTGAGCTCTATGGACGTAGATATGACCCCTTATGAGCACTTATTTAATTGATAAAGACCTCCCCTACCGCGGACATGCGGTAGGGGAGGTCTTTTTAATTGAAGTTCCTTTTTATTTTATAATACTTCACTAACATTCCAATCCGCCATGGCAATATCATGGCGAATGCTAATATCCAAAACATCCCCGCCAATTCTCCTACATCAACGGAACTGCTTAAAATGAGCTTTGCAACAAGACGTACGACTAATAAACCCAACAGGATAAATAAGAATGCTTTTGACTTTTTCACATAGAGATGATTATCTTTTTGCTCAAAATTTGTCGTCTTTATTAAAATGATCGAAAAGAGCAACCCCGCTCCGATTGCTTCAAAAATTTGAGGGAGCGCAACACGGAATTCCTCGAATAGAAACATGAGCGCCCCTGTTGACATGAACAGAGGCGGCAAAATAATTCTTTTGGGAGAAATTGGTTTATTGGCAGCTTTAGATCTTACAATGAAAGCCATCGTCCCCATGAATAAAAACAAAACGGTTGAACCGACAATTAAATAGACGGACGGTATTTTTGTAAAGACAAAATCGACTAATTCCTGCAATTTAATCATTGGTCCTCCCCCATTCCGCCAATTCGTCCAACCGTTGCCGTAGCTGATCCATCTGAACAAATCGGGCGAAGCGGGCCATTTCTCTGCCTTGATGAAATAATAGGACGACAGGTGCTGTAAATAAAGATAACTGCCCTGCCATTTCAGGGACTTCGGCAACATTCACCTTATAAAAAGGGAAAGGATAATCATCGGTCAACGCATTCACTTGCGGATAAAGCCCTTCGCATACAGAACAATGATCTGTTTTGACGAACAACAACAGTTGCGGCTCCTGTTCCAACTTTTCATTCCATTCGTTAAATGATCCGATCTCATTCATCGGCGGTTCCTCCACTTCCACGCGCACATCTCTCTATTCATTATGGCTAACACATTATCCAAAGGACAATTAAAAACCTTGGAAATCTCCAAAGATCGGGCTTAGCAAGCTTGTCAAGAACACAATGCCATCAAAAAATAGCAATAAGCCGAATGCAATCATAACATAACCACCTATTTTCATGATGAGGTTACTATTTCTGCGAATCCATCCAAGGCGCGTAATGAAGAATGATAAAACAAAGAATGGAATCGCAAACCCTAATACATACATCATCATATATAGCATGGCAGACCCCGGATTTGCTGCAGACAATCCGATAATCGCTCCTATAATTGGCCCCATGCATGGTTGCCAGCCTGCAGAAAATGCAAGACCGATCAATGCAGTTCCCAAATAGCCGGCAGGGCGGTTTTTAAATTGCAAACGGTGTTCTTTCATTAAAAACTTCGGTGTGAATAAGCCGATAACCATTAATCCGAATAATACGATGAAAATTGCACCAACCTGTCTTAGCAAGTCTTTATACTGGACAAAAAAGTTCCCAATAAAAGACGTACTGAAACCTAAAAATACGAATACGACCGAAAATCCTAATAAAAAGAAGATTGTATGCAATATACCGTTGCGGTTCATCCGTTTCGAATCTGAATTCAAGTCCTCAATGGACATGCCCGTAATATAGGATATGAAAGCTGGATACAATGGCAAGACGCACGGCGATATAAAGCTTAAAAAGCCTGCTCCAAAGGCAAGAAATACGTTCACATCAGTCGTCATCATTCTCTCCCCTTCAATTTTCTTCTCCCATCGTAACAAATCCTTGAGTAAATTACGCTCATTTTGACTGTGAACAGTTTATGAACGTTTCAATTGTTACATTTGTAAGCTGTTTTCGCTTCTATCCAACCTTCTATTATGGGCGGTTTTATAGTTCTCTGTCGTTTCTCAACAGTTGAAAATCGATTAACAGCTAAGAGTTTTTCTTCTACAGTGAGTTTAGTCAAAAAACAGCACCTCCAATTGTTAGATGGTGTCTAACAATTGGGGTGCAGTTCATGCATGAGCAGTCGGTTTTTTCAAGTTACATGGCATCCTCAATGAGGCCGTTCTGAAGTTGGTACATCATATAGTAGAGACCTTTTTGAGATAAAAGTTGCTGATGCGTCCCACGCTCGACAATCTCTCCTTGATGGAGAACTAATATTAACTCCGCATCCTGAATAGTACTTAGTCGATGGGCGATTGCGATCGTTGTACGCCCTTTCCGCATCTTCTCCAAACTGTTTTGGATTGCGACTTCTGTTTCTGTATCAATGTTCGCAGTCGCTTCATCCAACACTAAAATTTTCGGATTTGTTGCAATCGTACGGGCAAAAGCGACGAGCTGGCGCTGTCCGCTTGAGAAAGTGGCACCACGTTCCGTCACTTTCTGTCCGTATTTTTCCGGCAGTTTTTCAATGAATTCATTTGCTTGGACAAATTCTGCAGCAGCACGAACGTCTTCCCCGCTCATAGACTTATTATGCAATCGGATATTGCTTTCGATATCTCCGTAGAAAAGGAATGGATCTTGTAAAACTAAACCGACCTTTTTTCGGATTTCCGACTTCGGTAAGTCTTTCAACGATATGCCATCAATTAAAATTTCTCCTTTGCTATATTCATAGAAACGCATGAGCAAATTAATAATGGAGCTTTTTCCGCTACCTGTATGGCCGACTAATGCGACTGTCTCGCCGGCATTCGCTGTAAATGAAATATTTTTCAGAACATCATTTTTGCCATCATATGAAAAAGTTACATTGCGGAACTCGATTGTTCCTTCTCCGATTTCCTTCTGTCCTTCTTCATTTTGCTGCGGCTCCATGTCCGGATCATCCATTAGCTTGAATACGCGTGAAGCGGATACTAAAGCTTGCTGGAAAATGGACATTCGCTGCATCACTTCCTGGACTGGATGAAATAAGCGGCCGATCAATGTCGTGAAAGCGTAAATTACGCCGACTTCAACTGCATGATCTATTGAAAGGAAACCAAAATATCCTAAGACAAACACAATGGCAATTGCATAGAGCAAATCTATAAATGGCGACAAGAGAATACTGTCGAATTTAATATTCCGCATACCTGTCCGGTAATGCCCTTCATTAATATCATCGAATTCCTTCGCCAACCGCTCTTCCTGCCTGAAAGCTTGAATCATTCCCATTCCGGACAATGATTCCGCAATTTTGGCATTCAACTGGCTGAGTCGCTCCCGAAGATCTTGATAGAAATCCGCACTATAGTGCCGATAAACAATAATAATGATTAAGAATAACGGCAACAATAACATGGAAACGAATGTCAGTTTCACATCAAGCGAGAAGAGAGCAAAGAACACTCCAATAATGACGAAGATCGCTTGTAAAAAAGTGACCATTACACTGACAAACATCTCTTTTATCGACTCTGTGTCATTTGTAACCCTTGATACGATACTTCCAGCCGGTGTCCGGTCAAAATAGCGCATGCCCAACCCTTGTACTTTCGTAAATACATCAATACGCATTTGCTGAATAATTCTAAGAGCAATATCTTGGAAGCGCAATTGCTGGAAATAAGAAATAACAACAATGAACACTTGTAAACCGATATAAATAAGCGCCAATGTCAGCACTTCATTTTTCGGGAAATGTAAAGGTGTCAAATAATCATCGATGAACGATTGGATAATAAGCGGCCCTACGATGCTTCCCGTAATTGTCAGTGCAAGGAAGAACAATGCGATGGCAATGCTTTTCTTATGGGGAATTGCATAGCGCATCAGTCGTTTGAATACGACCCATTGATCTTTTGCCGTCAATTTAGGCTGTTTCTCCATTTGCATCATTCTTCACCCCCTTGCTCGACAAGTACTTCCAATTGCTGCAAGTCATACATTTCTTTATATCGTCCATTTAAGGCGATCAATTCTTCATGTGTACCCGCTTCTACAATCGTACCCTCATGCATGACGATAATTTTATGCGCATGCTGGATTGCACTTAAACGATGCGATGTTATAATTGTCGTTTCTCCTGTGCGAGTTTGCTTTAATGATTCGAGGATCGCTTCTTCCGTCTTGGCATCCACTGCCGATAGGGAGTCGTCCAAGATGAGCAATTCAGGCTCCATAATTAACGCTCGCGCTATGGAAACGCGTTGTTTTTGGCCGCCTGATAAAGAAACGCCTCGTTCTCCGACAATCGTTTCATACCCTTCCGCGAAGCCGACAATATCGTCATGGATATGGGCTAGTCTTGCTGCCTCATAAATCTCTTCACGATCGAGTTTTGGATTGGTAAACGCAATGTTTTCTGCAATTGTCGTCGAGAAAAGGAAATGATCTTGCGGTACATAACCGATTGATTGGCGCAAGCTTTGCTGCTTGTATTGGTTAATTGGATATCCTCCATATACAATGCTGCCTTTATATCCTTCGAACTCACGTAATAGCAGCTTTAATATCGCTGTCTTTCCTGAACCGGTCTTCCCTACAATGCCGAGGGTTTCGCCTCTTTTCAGCTCGAAATGTACATTGCGCAATGCTGGCGTTTCGTCATCAGGGAAATAGAACTCCTCAACATCAAAATATAAATCGCCTTCCGGGCGCCCGGCAATTGCTCCCGGAACGTCTTGTATTTCCGGATCGATCGATAACAATTCCGTAATACGGCTATAAGAAGCATTTCCGCGCTCTACGATATTGAACAGGAATCCGAAAGCTAACATTGGCCAAGTGAGCAATCCTAAATATGTACTAAATGCTACCATATCCCCAATCGTCATCTGTTCAGCGATAATAAACTTTGTTCCAAAATAGAATGATAAAATATAGGAAATTGCGAAAATTCCGGATATTGTCGGATCAAATAAAGCATCCACTTTTGCGACCCGCATATTTTTTGCTACGACATCCGTTGAAAGATCCGTAAAATCGTCAATATCTTCTTTTTGCTGTCCAAATGTTTTAATCACTTTAATGCCTGAAATACTTTCTTGTGTCTTGTCGTTCAAATTAGAGAATGCCTCTTGTGCAAAGCGGAAACGTCGGCGTAGCAATCTTCCATAATAACTTGTCAAGAAAATCATAAACGGGAATGGAATGAGTGCAATGAGCGTTAGCTTCCAATTAATTGTGAGCGCCATCGTCAAAATGACAAAGCCGCCAGTTGAAATGGAGTCAACAAGTGTCAAAATCCCCATTCCTGCCGTTTGTTGCACAGCGTTGATGTCATTTGTAGCATGTGCCATCAAATCGCCGACACGTCTTTTTTGATAAAATGACGGTGACATCCTCGTGAAATGATTGAATAGCTTTTCACGCATCGTCCTTGATAAGAGGACTGCCGACCCAAAAATCATGACACGCCAATAGTAACGGGACACATACATCAAAATACCCGCGGCTATCAAAATGGCTAACCATTTCGTAAGTGTCGCGGCTGTAAGCGTTCCATCAGTAATATGGTCGACAATTAGCCCAATAATTTTCGGAGGAAGCAATTGCAATAAGGAAACGAATACAAGCGCTGCAATGCCTAGTCCATATTGTTTCTTCCTTTGTTTGAAAAACCAGCCGAGCTGTAGTAAAACTTTCACATAACTTCCCCCCTATCTTTTTCTCTGTCCTTGAATAGTCTACCAAAAGTCTGAACAATAGAAAAGGTACGATTCTTAAATCATTCGGAAACTGAAATACTTTTCAATTCAGTAAATGGGATGCGATGAACTTCACCTTCCGTTTCACTGATAAAAAGAATATTCTCCACTTGATCGATTTTTCGAATAAATCCCTTTGCCTCCACCGTATCGTTTCCTATCCAGTAATGTACAATCACCGACAAATGCCGCTCTATCGCTGTAGCTATTTCATAATTCCATTCTTCTAACTGCTGCTCATCCGGCTCTGCCTTATTCACTTCATTTTCCTGCTCCTGCTGCAGCTGCCGCAGTTGCTGCACATGTTCTGGCAGCATCATCGCCGTCCATTTTATCCGCCCGCGATCGCGAATCATACGATCGACTTCCTTTCTAATTTTAATTTGTAGAATGATATAGAAAACGAGGTGTTTATATGCCGATCGACACAACCGTCTTCATCCTAACCATCCTATTCGGGCTTATCATCGGCGCTTTCATCCTCCGCTTCATCGTCCGGAGCACGATTGATTCTTCAATGCTTATGAAAAAGGTAGAAGAGGTGGAGGCTGAAATCGCCGAATTAAAAAGCGAATTGTGCGAACGGAAATAAGCTCTTCATTCATGAGAACAAATTATTTATAATGCCCGCCAATCAATTTAGAACGATGGACGGCAGTGCCGTATTTTCTGCGTAAGCCATCCATCGCCTCTCCCAATTGGCGCCTTCTCCATTTGTCTTCTTCAAATAGGCTGAGCTGCATAGCATATTCATTTTCCAAATTGTAAGCTAATCGCAATACGCCGCACCGGACGTCCGTCATGGAATTCATTGAACAGCTCCTTGCATAATCGAAAAATAACCATCGTGTCATTTGTTGCTGCATGCAGGGAGCGTGAACGTCCAAAGCCTCCTCCCAACGAATGCTTCGAATAGCCGATGGACAAATGGACCGTCCTTCCTGCTTTGCCTGCCTCTCTTGCTCTCATGGCAACGTCTTCACACATTTCAAGCAGGACAGCGAAAACATCTTCCGGTTTGGTGTAATCTCTATAAAGAATTTGTCCTTTACCATAGCTTACTTGCCCTTCGACAATCGGAGGGATGCCGACATCAGACAAATCAATGCCATGCGCATGGTAATATAATTGATTGCCCATAATGCCAAATTTTTTCTCTAACTGCTCAAGTGACGCATGAGCTAAGTCACCGACTGAAAAAATGCCCATATTATTAAGCCTCCGTTCCACTTTGCTGCCGATTCCCCACATACGGCTTAACGGGGCAACTGGCCACAATTTTTTCGGCACATCTTCATATATCCACCGAGCAAAGCCGCTTTTTTTCGCTTCAAGATCAAGCGCCAACTTCGCCATTAGCATATTCGGCCCCATGCCGCATGCCGATCTCAACTGAAACTGTTTAAAAAGCTCTTCCTGCATTCTTCTTGCCGTTTCCTCGGCAGGTCCCCATAATTGCTCAGTACCGCCCAGATCGACAAAGCTTTCATCAATTCTGTTGTCAAGTAGTTGTATATTATTTGTATTCTAAAGAGCGTTTTTCGGATTTTTGAACTCGATTGGGCAGTTGTTGTGCTCCAGAGAACACTACTGAAAGAAAAAGTATTTTAGAACTCATGGAAAATATATAACCTATAGCCGATCTTAGGGACATCGAACACACGGACAATTCTACCGACATTTATAACGGAAGAGCGTTAAGATAGCGTAACTGTCGATAACCGAGAATAAAATTGCAAATTATAAAAGGCTATGGAATTTTTTCATTCCATAGCCTTTTGCCAGCAGGCGATAACCATTAAAGATAAAGGGTTCCGCAGCGTTCAATCCGATTACCCAATGATATTCACTTTCGGTTCATACTCACTTAATACTTCAATCACATATTCAGATGTTATATAGACGTGATGTTCAACATTGGGGACATGTTCGCTTCCCAGCATCGCTATGCCATCATACCATTCAAGGAAATCAGAACTCTCCATTTTGTAAAAACTAGTATAATTGTCTGTCTGGTGTTTATTTTGTGCCTCCCTTACAAGATCTAGTAAGTCTTGTCTATCTCGTTCTGCGACCAAACGCATAGACCATATATATGAACCATTTATATATTGATCATAAATAACTTCATATATTTTTCCTGATAAATTAGAAAATCTTAATGTCAATCCTTTTTGTAAATTCATATCATAGAAATCCATACCATCAATAGTACCTGGGCATAGATCCCATGCATGTAAAACCCTCTTATCTATGAAATTCAACTCCCAACTTTATTATTAATCATAGTACCTTATTTTGTCTTTTCCAAACTCTAAAGTCCATGGTCTTAAAAGATCGTCAGTACTACGATGTATATTAAAGGTACCAGCGGGAGTTGTTTTTAAATATATTACTTCTCCCTTACTATTCGTTGTTCTAATAGTTGTTCCTCCGCTAATGCTGTTTATGTCCTTTAAAGCATTGTTAAGTCCACCTCTGTTTGAATATATGCTTATACCTGTATTTGTGGTCTTAACAAAAGCTGCTTTTCCTTTGATTCCACCCCATTCTAGCTGTATAGTTTCGATTAACTTAGCATTCATTGCTTCAAAATCTTCGTCTGGTATTAAAACATTCAAATTCTCATTGGTATTCACGGTTTGAGATTGAATTTCGTTTGCCAAAACGGAAGGCGACATAACTAGCAGTATTAATAGACTAAGAATTGTTACAAATGTTTTTCTCATTCTAATCACTTCTTTTCTGTAATATATACACCATACGACATGGAATTTGAATTGTAAATATATTCCACGAAAAGGCATATTGGGAAAATTCATTAGGTAAATAGTCCAGTTACCAAGTGTTTTAACTAAACAATATCTTGAAAACTTGATGCATTAGCATTCTAAGTTGGGATAATTCCTTAAATAAAAGTAACTTTTCAATAATTATTATCATGAAAGATAAACCCAAAAAACACATTCACTCTTCGTTCTTTTTTTATAGAAAAACCGCTCCTCCAATATTTGTAGCTAAAGTTTTGTTATATAGGAATAGACTCAAGAAGTATTTGTAGTTTTTTGTTGATTCAGTATAATTAAATAGGTAGTTACAAGGGCTCAATATAATAACGAGGGGGTGTTAAATATGAGATATATGACAGTTGATAGAGCTAGAGAAGAAATTGACCGACTGCAGCAATATGTTGATTTAGTTGAATCATATGAAGCCGACACCTTAGAAAAATTTATCATCAAAAAGTATGCCCTAACCGGCAACTTGGAAAAAACATTGGATTTGGTTCACAGCTTTGGATTCGGTATGCTTTATGGGGTTTGTCTATCCTCAATTGGGGCATTCTTTGTATCAGGATAAGCTATGGGAAAAACATTAGATTTCGTATTTCAATATGATATGAAGAACAACAACATCGTTGGTATGATTGGCATATGAATGCGTACCGTCGGTAGAGAAGCTGATTGTATCATATTGACTCAAAATATATGCCTCACCATTAACATTAATGGTAATTGTGCCAGACATGACAGTTGCAATTTCAGTTGTATTATGATGATGCTTTTCCGGATGGTAGGTGCTATTAGGCTGTAAATAAGCACGGTACATTTCCGTATCATTATTTGTATTTTGAAAAATCGGCTCAATTGCCCAGTTATTTTCGTCTCCAACAATTCTTAACCCTTCACCGGCCCGCGACAGATTCACATTACTTTCAGTTGAGAATAATGCCATGAGTGGTATGGATAAGCTTTTTGAGATTTACCATAACATCGCTACTGTTGGATTTGTTTCTCCGCGTTCTATATTTCCTAACGTTAGCTTACTTACACCCGATAATTCCGATAAATCTTCGAGACTTAAACGCTTTTCTTTACGTAGTTTTTTTAGTACAGCCCCAACTTGTAAAACAATTTGTTTTGGATCATCAGTTTCTAAATTCATTTAAAACCACCCTTTGCATTGGCATAGGTAAAATAATTATCAGTGTTTTACGTATTATAGTGGATAAAATAATAATGAACAAACCAAATTATATATTATAATATGCAAAACCGATAGTTGTATCTATTAAAATATGCCTTTCGAAACGATTTTTACTGTAGGGCTACCTGTTACGAATTCGAAATTCCTAACAAATGCCTCTGATTTAACGGCTTATGATTATTAAATTCTTTTTCATAAATACTTTTTCAAAACCCTCTGGTGATTCCTGCTTTATAAGTGGTGTTGGATCAGCCATGGTCTAAATTTCTTTTCGGATTCCTCCCCAAAATTCCCAAGCCATTGCAAAAAAAAATAGGATGGTGATTTCCATACTTTACATATTTAATACTCCTTGACTACAGAACAGAAGTTCGCATATCATAAAGGAACAAGAAAGGTGGTTTTTATGCATCCTATTCGTGATAGAGGGATTATAAAATGGCAAAGTGCAATGCTATTGCCTGAGCATATAAAAAAGTTAAAGGATTTTTACCAAGAGGTATATAAAGTTCAAAAGCCCATTTTAGATGAACAACAATTATCTGAACTTGATGTCCTTGTACGAGATGCAATGGAATATAATACTCCACTTCACTTTATATTTTTTGAAGATGGCGAGCTCATAAAACTTAAAGGATATATCAGTTTTATCGATATGATTGGTAAACAATATCGTATAAGGGATTTTCACAACATAAACCACTTTATAGCTTTCCACAAAATCATAAAAATCACTAAGGAATAGTTGGGAGGAAATTAATATGGACTACTCACAATTTCCCGCTCGAGACATTGCTATCGTTGATATGAAGAGTTTTTATGCTTCAATTGAGTGTGTCAGAAGAAATTTAAATCCCTTAACCGATTATTTAGCCGTTGCCGGTAATACACAACGTAACGGTTCTGTCATCCTTGCTGCCACCAAGAAGTTTAAGGAAATGGGTATCAAAACAGGGAGTCGTCTGTATGATATCCCTGAAGAATTTCGTAAATATGTAGTTTCCCCAAATATGCAATTATATATCGATGTGTCGGTGAATATTACACGACTGCTTAATCAGTATGTGCCAATTGATGATATATTTGTTTATTCAATTGACGAACAATTTATCGACCTCACTAGTTGCTCCTCTTTATACACCCCTTACGAAGCTATAACTGACATAAAACAAGCCATTTTCAATAGCTTCGGTCTTCCCTCGGCCTGGGGCCTGGGCGACAATCCTTTTTTAGCTAAAGTGGCCTTAGATATATATGCGAAGAAAGAACCCTCTGGTATAGCGGAAATTCGATATTCCGATGTACCGAATAAACTATGGACGATCGAGAATCTGGCTGATGTGTGGGGCATTGGGAATCGAACAAAAGAAAACCTGGCCAGACTGGGAATTAAAAGCTTATATGAAATAGCTCATTACCCTGTCGGAAAATTGGAGAAACGTTTTGGCATCCTAGGTCGTGAGTGGTTTTTACATTCTTGGGGTATAGATACTAGCGTCTTTAATGGATTATTCATTCCTTACAACTCTGTTGGCTCTAATATGGGCAAACTCTCCAAAACAAAGGGATATGGTCGCGGTCAAACGCTTTTAAGGGACTATACCATTGTGGAAGCTAAGACAATTCTTTTAGAACTTTGCGAAGAAACCATGCGACAAGTTCGATTACACAAGTTTGTAGGCAAAACGGTATCTATCACTGTAAACTATAGCCGTGATGTAGCCGTTGATGGGTTCAATCGCTCAATGACTGTTCAGGAGCCGTTCAATGAAACCTTGAAGATGTATAATATAGCTTTAACAATTTATCAACGTTTTATTGAAAACTACCCAATCAGGTATATAAGCGTTCGTCTAACAAATCTTTCTAAAGATACAGACACATTTCAAATGTCACTATTTGATCCTAATGGCTTCCGTAAGAAAAAACTAGGTTTTGTCATGGATGCAATTCGAGAAAAGCATGGTTCTGCTTCTCTTGTACGCGCATGCTCTCTCACCTCTGCCGGTACTACTGTGGAAAGATCAAGATTAGTGGGAGGACATCAAGCTAATGAGCATTCATAATACGTTGTATTCGCTATTGATAAATTTTTCATGATACAGTAAACAGCCATTTACATAGGCAAGCGTTAAACAATGCACTTCAACTCAAATGGGTATTGTTTGAAGCTTGCCTAAATAATTATTGTTTATTATCCCCATGTTCCTGCGGCATCTATAAAGCTATTGCTTCCTAAATCACTTTGTTATACTCCTTCCATCCAACGTTTGAATGTTGGTTCCACTATTCTGAAGTTCATCCCATTTCTGTACTTCACATCATCACAGCCTTATTATTTTAAGGCAAACGAAAAGCACTCACCTCAATAGATAAGTGCCTACAATACAACTCCACTGCCCCTTTTGTAGATGAAAAAATAGTGCCATATTAGCAGCTTAACGATTTTCAACTAAGCACCCGTTAGCCATCCATGCAGCAAAAAACGCTGCACCACAGAGGATGAAAATGGATAGGCTACACTTAGATGGACAGAAAAATTAAGGTCTTGTAGAATACAACTAATAGAAATGAGGAGACTACAATGACCGAAAAAAGAACAAGAAGATCCTTTACCCAA
>NZ_JBBCZC010000020.1:0-65613 GCF_037144575.1 Sporosarcina sp. USHLN248 | reverse complement strand
GGCATCCGCGTGCTACTTTCAGTATTGAATGAGAAAAATACAAGAACAGGTGGCGAAAAACGATTCGTTTTTCGCCACCTGTTCTATTTTAGGGACTTATTGGACAGCCCCGTTTTACTATTATACTTCCGCCGACAGTTTCTCTTGGAGTTCTTCGACGTATTTTTGACAAGCTTGAGCAGCGATGCTGCCATCTCCTGTTGCTGTAACGACTTGTCTTAGAAGTTTTTCGCGGACGTCGCCTGCAGCGTAAATTCCAGGGATTGAAGTTTCCATATTTTCATTCGTTTTAATATAGCCGTTTTCATCCAAAATGCCCAATTTTTTAAATGGAGCGGTTAATGGATCCATGCCGATGTAGATGAACATACCTTCTGCATCAAATTCACGTTCTGAACCATCAACAGTTGAAACGAGTGTGACAGAGCCGATTTTGCCATTCTTTTCATTCACTTGTTTAACTGTCGTATTCCAGATGAACTCAATTTTTTCATTTGCAAATGCACGGTCTTGGAGAATTTTTTGTGCGCGGAGCTCATCACGGCGATGGATGATCGTTACTTTTTTCGCAAAGCGTGTCAAATAGGATCCTTCTTCAACAGCTGAGTCGCCGCCGCCGACTACGATGATTTCTTTATCTTTAAAGAACGCGCCATCACAAACTGCACAATAGCTAACACCGCGGCCTGTCAATTCCTGTTCTCCCGGAATTCCCATTTTGCGGTATTCAGCGCCTGTCGTAATGATGATCGAACGCGCTTTATATTCTTTGTTGCCTGAAATAATTGTCTTATATTCTTCCCCGTCAATCACGTCTGTTACATCGCCATAAGCGTATTCAGCACCAAATCTTTTGGCGTGATCGAACATTTTTGTAGATAAATCAGGTCCTAAAATGGATTCAAAACCTGGGTAGTTTTCGATTTCTTCTGTATTTGCCATTTGCCCGCCAGGAATTCCGCGCTCCAACATCAAAGTTGATAAATTGGCTCTTGACGTATAGACCGCAGCTGTCATTCCTGCAGGACCGGCGCCAATAATAATGACGTCATATATTTTCTCAGTTGTCATTGAGATTCCTCCTTCACTGCATGTAACACTTATCAAAAAAGCAACCTCTACATTCGCCCAACACTCAATATGGGCTTTTGTGAATTAAGAACCATTCCACCTCTGCGTATGATCATCCGAGTTTTTATCGAGCCTGTTCGATAACTCATTTAAAAACCTATGACATCCGCGGTCCTTCAGGCTGTAGATCATGCAACTGCAGCCATAGGAAACGGCGTTCTTAGATTGCCTTCCTACTCATTCAGCCCGGGTTTGCCTCCATTCACCTTGCCGTCTTTAAAAACGGAGGATCTCTGCTGAATTACGTTAAACAAATCGTATAAGATTTCTCGTAGCCAATCAATCTTTTTGCTTGCTTAGCAATCCCGGCATATTCCTATGATTTGAAATGAGGCAGGAACTCCATCAATTGTTCAACGTACTTCGTCAACGTCGGAACTGAAATGCCATATTCCTTTGCAATGCTCGTTTTTGTCGTATCTGTGTAGCGCGAAGAACGGAACATATAATCCGCCGCAGCTGCAAGAGCAGCAGGATTGCGGAAATGGTAGGAGCGGAGCAACGCTACTTCACATAGAGTGAACCACATTTGAAATAAATGCGTTCCTTGCTTCGTTAAAGGCTGATGCTTTTCGTACAATAAATCTGTCGTTTGAATCGCCCGATCGAATAGATGATCAAATTGATCACTAAGCGTAAATTCATAATCAAGGCTATGCGCCAAAAACAGTTGTTCAATGACAGTCAATTTATCAACATCAATATACTCAGGATGTGAAATGAGCTCCTGTTTATGCGCTGATTTCCCTAAAAGGTAATATCCTAATAAGCGCTCGCTTCTATACTGATTCAGTATTTTGCTAATGAGGAAGTCGCGATCCTGTTCATAAGCATCTGACCTCGCAGCAGAAGGAGCAACGTTTTTCCATGGTTCGAATCCCGCTTTTTCGGGATCTAATTGGGTGAGCATTTCATATGCCTCTTTCGCAATGTCCTCATGACCCGAGAAATAAGCAGAATGGGAAAGCCAGAAATAATAGCCCGCATCCCCTTCAAATCCTTTTTTCTTTAAACTGCGCAGCCAATTGAACCCTTCCTCATGCTTGCCTACTAACGCAAAAGTCGCTCCTAATTTAAATCTATGCTCAAATTGATACGGCTTTATCTTCAATAGCAGTTCTAACATGGAATTCAATTTCTCTTTGTCTTTTTCATAATAATAAAAGACAGCGAGATTGCATAATGCGTGCAAGTTTCCTTTATTTTTTTCTAAAACATCATATAGCAGTTCTTTCGCATGCTCGATTTCCCCAATATAAAAATAGGCGAGTGCCAAATTGTTGTATGCCGCCCAAAAGTCGGGATAATCCACGATGATTGACTCTAAAATTCTGATTGCTTCCGGAAAAGACCCAGATTCCATCAATTTCCTTGCCTTCTCTTGAAGGAAGTACACTTCGCTATCTGGCATATCCTCATCTAAGCTGAAAGATTCTTCCTGTTCCGCAAAATCAATAATTTCCATTGAGTCGTCTGCTAAAGGGCCATCTGGCGCTAAAGCGATATACTTTTCCGCATAAATTTTCGCATCACGCAACAACCCTAAATGGGCATGCACTTCCGCTAAATAGAAGATAATGTCTTCCTCTTCCGGATCCAGTCCATGGGCCGCAGTCAAATATTCGTAAGCCTCTTCGAACTCCCCTTCCTCCATGACTAAAATGCCGAACTGCATTAGAATCCTCGGATCATTCGGGCTAAGTTCTACAGCTCTTTTCAAATATTTATGAGCCTCATCAAAACGCTCACGCTGCATCGATTTAAGGCCTTTTTTATAATAAAATTCACCATCAGGGATAAATGAAATTATTTTTCTGTCCTCATTTTTATGTTTTTTATCCAAGTTATTAATTCCTCCGAAAAAATGAAAGGAACGCTTTCACGCTCCTTTCAATCAATTACAAATTCGTCCAAATTTTCAATAGCGACAATCGTATTAAACAGCCGTTGTCAATCAAATTAAATTTTTACGTCTTTTTGACAGAACAGCACAACACATGGTTGAGCTAATTTTATTCCTGCAATTTTATTAAAATGTATTTTTGGACGCTGGTTTGCCTACGTTCTTCTATACAGCAACAGTGGCGGCCAAAACCTCCACTGCACGGTCAAACATTTCTATAGTGTACGGCAATTGACTTAGAAGGAGTTTTTTGCACAATCAAGTTAAACTCTATCCATTATAACATAACTTATAACGAAAACATCACATGCATTTTAAGGCGAAGAACATGGCCTAATTACTTTTAAGCATTTTTCCATTCTTTCGTTCCAATAATTGTTCTGCTGTATAAATAATGCGGACAGGATTTCCACCTGCCATTGCACCTGGCGGAATATCCCGGTTTACAAGCGAAGCGGCAGACACGGTCGCACCATCGCCGATTTCGACTCCCGGCAAGATGGTCGTATTTGCGCCGATCATTACCTCATCGCCAATTACGACATCGCCAATCCGGTATTCCTCAATTAAATATTCATGTGCAAGAATGGTTGTGTTAAAACCGATAATCGTATTGTTGCCAATTGAAATTCGTTCAGGAAACATCGTATCTGGCATGACCATTAAAGCTAACGACGTTTTTTTACCAATTTTCATCCGCAAAAACGTTCGATAAATCCAGTTCTTCACCGAAAAAAAAGGCGTATATCTCCCAATTTGGATGAAAATGAAATTCTTCGCTACTTTAAGGAATGGCACAGTTTTGTATAAATGCCAAAGCGAGTTTGCATTATGTTTTGCAGTATGCCGCTCTGTTCTTCTCACACTGGCTCACCCGCAACAATTTTTTGGAGGTCTGATAAATGCTGAAGAACGAAATCAGGCTCAAGCGAGCGGATAAATTCTTCTCCTTTTATCGACCATGCAACTCCCGCAGTTCGTACTCCAGCATTTTTGCCTCCTGCGATATCGTGGAGGTTATCACCGATCATCATCGTTTCTTCTGGACTTGCCCCTAATCGTTCCATCGCCAATAGAAGCGGTTCAGGATCAGGTTTTGGCATGCTTACATCGTCCAAACCGACAATTGTATCAAAAAGCTCTGTCACGCCTAACAATGCCAGCCCTCTCATAATCATATTGTTTCGCTTCGTAGAAACGATCGCCATCTTTAAGCCCATTTCCTTTAAGCTCTTTAATGTTTCCTTTACCCCGTCAAACTCTTTCGCAAGCAAATCGTGATGTTGTAGGTTCCATGCACGATAAGCTTTCATCATTTCTTCTGTTTTCTCAGGGTCAATCGAGTCAAATGTTTCCCTCAAAGTCGGGCCTAAGAAAGGTAATATGTGAACTCTTTCAAAACGGTTCGGATAATACTCGTCCAATACCGTTTGGAAAGATTGGATAATGAGTTCATTCGTATCTAAAAGCGTTCCGTCAAAATCAAATAAAAGCGTCGTAATCGGTTTAGCCATCTACTACAGATACCTCCTTCTCTTTCTTGAGCTCACTTGCCTTCCAGAAATAAGCGACAGCAATCGTCAGCACAAAAGCAGTTACAATTCGTATGATTAACAAAGGGAGCACTGGTATGCCTAACGGCAAGAATATTAGCGTATCTTCCACTACTGCATGGCATGCAATTAAGAAGATGAAAGCCAATGTCGCATCCTTTTTGCTCACACCATCCTCTTGAACAGCTTGGATCATAACGCCCGCTCCATACGCCAATCCGATAACAAGACCGGTTACTAATGTCATTGAAGCATTCGGTTGAACACCGATCATTTTCGTGAAAGGAGATAGCTTCTCTGAGAATTTTTGCAAATAATGGCGATCCTTCAAAAATTGAACGATAATCATTAACGGTATTACAATTAAAGCGAGCTGCAATATTCCGAAGCTACCTTTTTGCAATCCTAACAAAGCAATTTCGAGCCATCCGTCTGGAACGGCTGCACTTTCGGGAGCCATGCCATATTTTGCAATCTCATTGCCCCCGTGCCAAAATAAATTGATGATGATTGCTGAAATTGCCGCTAATCCGAAACGGACGACAAGTACAATCCATAGCTTAACGCCTACCTTCAAGGCAACACCGGTTTCAATGAAAAGATTATGCGAAAAACTTAACATGACCGCTACTATAAAAACTTCCTTTACGGTCAAATCCAATGATAAAATTCCAGCTATACCCGCATATAAATTCAATGCATTTCCTAACACTAATGGGATTGCAGCTTCTCCGCTCAACCCAAAAAGGCTCATGAATGGAGAGACCAATTTCACGAGCCAAGGCAAAATCGGTGTATGTTGTAAAATAACGACTACTATCGTAATCGGAAAAATAATTTTCCCTAATGTCCATGTTGTGTGTAATCCAGCCTTAAAGCCATTCCTTAATGTGTCCATCCGAATCCCCTTTTATCTATCTTGGTATGTGACATCGATTTTATCGACGAACCTTCTTTTTACGAAGAGTATGATTGAAACGATAATCGCTACAATCGAAACAATTTGCGCAGCACGTAAATCACCGCCATACAAACTGTCTGTTCTCATTCCTTCGATAAAATATCTGCCGATTGAGTACCAAGTTAAATAAAACAGGAACATTTCGCCCCTTTTCAAGCGTACCCTTCTCAATAATAAAATAATGATCAATCCGACGACATTCCAAAGTGATTCGTATAAAAACGTCGGGTGATAAGTAACCCCATTAATCGTCATTTGATCCATAATCCAATCCGGAATGATTGTCGTTTCAAGGAATTTTTCGGAAACTGGACCTCCATGTGCCTCCTGATTGATGAAGTTCCCCCAGCGGCCGATAATTTGACCGATCAAGATGCCCGGTGCCGCAATATCCGCTACTTTCCAAAAAGAAATGCCTTTCTTCTTCGTATAAAAATATGTAGTGACAAAAGCACCGATCAGCGCTCCGTGGATGGCGATGCCGCCTTCCCAAATTTTTATCATATCGAGCGGCCGATCTTTATATAAATCAAATGAAAAAATAACATAGTAAATACGGGCACTAATTATGGAAATTGGTACGGCCCATATTAATAAATCTGTCAGAAAGTCGGGATGCATGCCTCTTTTCACCATTTCTTTTTGCACAACAATAAAAGCTAAGACAATTCCCGTTGTAATGAGTATTCCATACCATCTAATCGCTATCGGCCCAATATGGAATGCCGTAGGATTAATCGCCAATATATCAAATAACATAGTCACTTTCCTTTCTTATTCTGAATCAGTCGCATTTTGGAGGATTGCTGATTCAAGCTTTTTTGAAAAGTTCTCTGCCGCATTAATTCCTAACCGTTTCATACGGTAATCCATCGCAGCAACTTCAATGATTACCGATAAGTTTCTGCCCGGACGAACTGGAACTGTCAATTTCGTCAGCTCCGAATCCATAATCGGCATTTTTTCCTCATCGATGCCTAACCGGTCGTAAACTTTATCCGAATCCCACACTTCAAGATCAATTACCATTAAAATCCTTTTATCATCCCTTACCGCGCTTGCACCAAATAAAGTCATCATATCAATAATGCCTACACCGCGTATTTCCAACATATGTTTGAGCAATTTTGGCGCATTTCCAATTAAGACGTTTTTGGCAACTTGTCTAATTTCAACAGAATCATCTGCAACAAGCCTATGGCCTCTTTTTACAAGCTCCAATGCCGTCTCACTTTTCCCAACACCGCTTTTTCCAGTTATTAATACGCCAATGCCATAGACATCTACTAACACACCGTGCACTGTAGTCATCGGTGCCAATCTACCTTCCAAATAATTCGTCAACATTCCCGAGAAACGGGTCGTTGGATTTTCAGTTTGCAAAACAGGTATTTTACGCTGTTCCGCCATATATAAAAGTTCTTCCGGAGCATCCAGACAATGGGCAACGATAAATGCCGGTGTTTCCGGGGAACAGAGACGATCCATCCGATCCAACCTCTCTTGCGATGATAAACCTCCGAAGAAGGATAGCTCCGTTTTTCCAAACAATTGCACACGAGAAGCAGGATAAAAATCGAAATACCCTGCCATTTCAAGGCCTGGGCGTGAAATGTCGCTCATTTCAATCGGGCGATCTATCCCTTCTCCTCCCGCTAACAATTGAAGATCAAACCTTTCCTGTATATCTTTCACCGTAACGATTGCCATCTGTCCGCCACCTTTCTAACGACTTAATGCACTGCAATCATTTTACCATGAACCATTTTAAATGAAATGATTTGAATTACAATTTGTCCACTATTTATGAATTGACTCTATATACAAAGTAAAGGGGGATTCATTCATGGAGTACATTATGATCGATGCCGGGCACGGTCCAGAAACAGCAGGAAAACGTTCACCTGATGGCACTCTTAGGGAATTTACATTCAACTCAGCAGTAGCCCAAACTGTTAAACGGTTGCTCGTAGCAGAGGGAGTCTCTGTACATTTTTCACACGATCCGCATCGTGATGTTCCGCTTCATGAACGCACTTCCAAGGCGAATCAATTAGGAGTCGACGCATTCGTATCCATTCACGCAAATGCGTATGGCAATAGCTATAATGAAGCGAATGGTATTGAAACGTACGTTTATCCCACTGGAAGCCGCGATTCATTTTTATTGGCAAATATAGTACAGTCTTCGTTAATCTCAGCGGTTCAGCGAAAAGATAGAGGAGTGAAGCAAGCCAACTTTGCTGTTTTGCGGGATACAAAAATGCCAGCCATTTTAGTGGAATGCGGATTTATGACCAATCGAACGGAATTGATGCTACTAATGAATAAAGCATACCGTGAACAATGTGCAAGAGCGATCGCGTTCGGCATATTATGTTATTTATACAATAAATAAGCAGACTGTAGACAATGTGTTTTCACTTTGTCTACAGTCTTTTTAAGATTTTTAGCCATTAGATAAATGTTTGCACAGCATGGCTTGAAAACGCTTGTGAAGGAAGGCAACCTAAGAACGCCACGTCCAAGATGCGCCTTAATTTCTGCAAAGAACGCAGAAATACAGAAAATCGAACCCTTCGCCGTTCGATTCGCAGTATGCGAGCGTTTCAACAAGCTGTAAGTGAACAACAGAAAAAGCAAGGGTACGAAAACAATTTGTTTTCTCCCTTGCTTTTTCATTTGATTAGGCACTGTGATTTACATTATAGCAGACGATCACTGTACCCGTTTTCGCTTCTCCTTGAATATGAAGAGGCTTCGTTTCGCCTTCAGCATGCTTTTTGAATGAAACGGAACGCTGTAAAAATTGTTCCTGCTCTGTTGTCTTATCGACATCATTCAATTGAAGATCCAATTTCCCCATATTTGTAGAAATATGGCCATCTAAAGGTAATTCAGAAGGAATGTAAATTTCAACTGAACCGCTCACTGTCTTCGCTTCAATTTTCTCAGCCGCTTTGTCAGTAGTTGTCACAACTACCGCACCATTTAACGATTTTGCTTCGACATCTTTTAAAGCTCCATCGATATAAACCCGGCCATTGATCGTTTCAGCTGACAATTGAGCACCAGTGCTGCCATTTAAACGGATAGAGCCGTTCGCTGTTTCTAATTCTGCAGCATCGAATTGTAAGCCATTTGCTTCCACTTTGCCATTAGCCGTTTTTACGTAAATACGTTCCGCTTTCAAATCTGCAATGGTAAAATCACCATTCAGCAAACGTACTGAAGCTTTATGGTATGCCTCATTCGGAAGTAGCAATGTAACATTCACTTGCATTAATTTCAAATCGCTTAACAACCGCAGCGTTCCTTCGTCTTGAACGAAGACGACTTTATCGAGAAACTCTTTTTTCGTTTCCTCTTCATTCTTGTTATTGAAATTTTTCACTGTAAATTCTGCACGGATTTCTTGCACATCAGCTGTTTCAACAGTGACATTTCCGTGATCGACATCAATGATAATTTCCTCTATATCTTCAGCAGCTTTGATCATTGTATGCGAAAAAGTAGTACCGCCGCCAAAAGGGGTGTCAAAATCGAATTTTTTCATCCGGTCAACCGCCGTTTGCATGAATTGCATGAACCGGTCACCTACCGTAACAAAATCTTTTCGGATATCTTCGATGAATTCATCCATGGATGGATTATGAGAATCATCCGAACCCTGATTGCCTCTAAAAGATGAATCACTCTTCCGTTCTTCTGCACCCTCTGTATTCCTATAGACGTTTTCGGATTGACTTTGCTCACTTGCCGTGGATGAAGGATTGCCTGTTTGCTTCTTTTCCATTGTCTCTAAAAGGGTTAAGGCTTCTTCCATTGAAATCGTGCCGTTCTCCAACATGGTCAAGATTCGTTTCCGTTCATTTTGCAATTTTTCCGCCTCCTAAAATGTCTTCATACGGAATGCCTATCGGCTTAGAGGGACAGTTAACGAATAAATCCCCATTCCGCCATTCGCTTTACCTATCAATATATACGTCCTATCCTCCCGTTTGGTTTCATCTTATTATTTTGCCGCTTCTTCAATCATTTCATGCATTCGACGGCGATCCCTTTCCAAAATCGGCTTTAAATAGTTGCCTGTATAAGAATTTTCATTTTCAGCTACTTTTTCCGGAGTGCCGACAGCAATAATTTGCCCGCCTTTATCTCCGCCTTCCGGACCAAGATCGATAATATGATCCACTGTTTTTATGACGTCTAAATTATGCTCGATCACTAAAACCGTATTGCCGCTATCAACTAATCTTTGCAATACAACAAGCAATTTTTCAATATCATGAACATGCAAGCCGGTCGTCGGTTCATCTAATATATAAAACGATTTTCCATTCGAACGTTTATGCAGCTCGGACGCTAATTTCACACGTTGGGCTTCTCCTCCTGATAGCGTCGTCGCCGGTTGACCCATCTGGACATATCCAAGACCGACATCGACTAAAGTTTGGAGCTTCCTACTGATTTTCGGTATATTTTCAAAGAAAACGAGCGCATCTTCTACTGTCATCGATAGGACATCGGCGATGCTTTTTCCTTTATACGTCACTTCTAACGTTTCCCTATTGTATCGTTTCCCATGGCAAACCTCACATGGCACATAGACGTCGGGCAAGAAATGCATTTCGATTTTTATAATGCCATCGCCCCTGCACGCTTCACATCTACCGCCTTTTACGTTGAAGCTAAATCGACCTTTTTTATAGCCCCGCACTTTCGCTTCATTCGTCATCGCGAAAACATCGCGAATATCGTCAAACACTCCTGTGTACGTTGCTGGATTCGATCTCGGCGTCCGGCCGATCGGCGATTGATCGATATCGATTACTTTCTCCAATTCTTCCAAACCGGATACTGATTTGAATTGTCCCGGTTTTTGTTTGGAGCGGTTCAGTTTTTGCGATAGTACTTTGTAGAGAACTTCATTGACGAGTGTACTTTTCCCGGACCCCGATACACCGGTAACTGCAATAAATTTGCCGAGAGGGAAATCTGCATTGACGTTCTTTAAATTATTTTCCGAAGCTCCTTTAATAGAAACAACTCTGCCATCTCCGCTCCTTCTTTCAGTCGGAAGTGGAATGAATTTTTTACCGCTTAAATACTGACCGGTTAAGGAAGCTGGATCATTCATCACTTCTGAAGGCGTCCCGGCGGAAATGATTTGACCGCCAGCCGCGCCAGCTCCTGGTCCGATATCTATTAAATAATCTGCAGCGATCATCGTATCTTCGTCATGTTCTACTACGATGAGCGTATTGCCGATGTCTCGCATGCTTTGCAGCGTACCGATTAATCGGTCATTATCTCTTTGGTGCAACCCGATGGACGGCTCATCCAATATATATAATACTCCAGTCAGTCTCGATCCGATTTGCGTCGCCAGCCTAATCCGCTGCGCTTCCCCACCGGATAAAGTTCCTGCTGCACGAGATAATGTCAAATAATCCAACCCAACATTCACTAAGAAACCTAAGCGCTCTTCTATTTCGCGCAAAATAAGTGCGGCTATTTTCATATCTTTTTCGGAAAGGGATAAATTGTGTACAAACTCATTCGCCTCAGTAATCGACATTGCCGTCACTTCGCCGATATGGCGATCATTCACTTTGACAGCAAGTGCTTCTTCCTTCAAACGATAGCCGTGGCATGTCGGGCAATGACGCTGAGCCATATATTTCTCCATTTGCTCGCGGATGTAATCGGAGGTCGTTTCTTTAAACCGACGTTCCACATTCGACAAGACACCTTCAAAATATATATTATTCACTCGCGTATTTCCGAATTCATTCGTATATTTAAAATGGATTTTTTCATCTTTCGAACCGTACAATAATATCTTCAAATCATCGTCCGATAGCTCGCTCACTGGCACATCCATCGGAATCTTAAAATGCTTGGCAACTGTTTTTAACAATTCCGGGTAATATTGTGAGCTTGTAGGAATCCAAGGAGCGATGGCATCGTCTTTCAGTGATAACGAAGGGTCGGGAATGACCAATTCAGGGTCAACTTCCAATTTCGTTCCCAATCCATCGCAATCAGGACAAGCTCCAAACGGGCTATTGAAAGAAAACATACGCGGCTCCAATTCACCGATGGAAAATCCGCATAACGGACATGCATGATGTTCGCTGAATAACAATTCCTCTTCTCCGATAACGTCCACTAATACAGTGCCTTCTGATAATCGAAGCGCTGACTCAAGGGAATCACTCAGTCTCGTTTCGACGCCTTCCTTCAATACGATTCTGTCAATGACAATTTCGATCGTATGTTTTTTGTTTTTATTCAACTCGATGTTGTCGTCTAAATCCATTACTTCGCCATCGACTCGTATACGGACATATCCTTGTTTTTTAATATCCTCAATAAGCTTGGCATGCGTCCCTTTTCTGCCTGAAATGACCGGAGCCAAAATTTGCAGCCGTGAACGTTCCGGCAGCTGTAAAATGCGATCGACCATTTGTTCAATCGTTTGTGATGTAATTTCGATTCCATGTTTCGGGCAAATCGGTTTACCGACCCTCGCATAAAGAAGGCGCAAATAATCATAGATTTCCGTAACCGTACCGACAGTGGAACGCGGGTTGCGGCTCGTCGTCTTCTGATCAATCGAAATAGCAGGTGAAAGGCCCTCGATCACATCGACATCCGGCTTGTCCATTTGTCCTAAAAACTGCCTTGCATAGGCAGAGAGCGATTCCACATATCTTCTTTGCCCTTCAGCGTAAATTGTATCGAACGCAAGCGAAGATTTTCCGGATCCCGATAAACCTGTAATGACGACCAACTGATCACGAGGGATCGTGACATCTATATTTTTTAAATTATGGGCTCTTGCCCCTTGAATGACGATTTCCTTATTTTTCATCGTTTTCACCCTTCAGCTTTCAAACTTAGTATCGTATCGCGTAATTCGGCCGCCCTTTCGAAATCGAGTGCTTTTGCCGCTTCTTTCATCTCCTGATCGAGCGTTGCGAGCAATTTCGCTTTCTCTTCCTTGGACAAGGATTTTCCTTTTGTCACTTTTTCAATATAGGTGACCGTTTCCTCTGCGACTTGTGTTGCCCGGATCACATCGCGAATTTCCTTTTTGATCGTCGTCGGAGTAATGCCATGCTTTTTATTGTAAGCTTCTTGAATTTCTCGCCGGCGTTTCGTTTCTTCGATCGCCTTCGTCATAGAATCGGTATATCGGTCAGCGTACATGATTACTTTCCCTTCCGAGTTTCGCGCTGCACGTCCGATCGTTTGGATTAAAGAACGTTCGGATCGAAGGAATCCTTCTTTATCTGCATCTAAAATTGCGACGAGTGATACTTCCGGAATATCAAGCCCTTCCCTCAAAAGGTTAATTCCGATCAGCACATCGTAAGTGCCTAACCGAAGTTCCCTAATAATCTCAATCCGTTCAAGGGTTTTCACTTCTGAATGAAGATATTGCACCTTTATACCGATTTCTTTTAAGTAATCGGTCAAGTCCTCCGACATCTTTTTCGTTAATGTTGTAATCAATACCCGTTCATTGCGTTTTATACGCTCATTGATCTCATCAATCAAATCATCAATCTGTCCTTCGATCGGCCGCACTTCAATGATTGGATCAAGCAAGCCCGTTGGACGGATAATTTGTTCAACCATCTCTGTCGTATGTTCAATTTCATAAGGGCCTGGCGTTGCCGAGACATAGATGGCGTTGTGAATATATTTTTCGAACTCCTCAAACATTAGCGGCCTGTTATCAAGGGCGGATGGCAAGCGGAAGCCATGGTCTACAAGAACTTGTTTCCTTGCTTGGTCTCCGTTGTACATTCCTCTCACTTGCGGCAGCGTAACATGGCTTTCATCGATCACCATTAGGAAATCGTCTGGGAAATAATCCAACAATGTATAAGGCGTTGCGCCAGGCGGTCTTAACGTCAAATGCCTCGAATAGTTTTCAATGCCCGAGCAAAATCCCATTTCGCGCATCATTTCAAGATCGTACCGTGTACGTTGCTCAAGACGTTGCGCTTCCAATAATTTGTCCTCGCTTCGAAGCACTTTTAACCGTTCCTCTAACTCTGTTTCAATATTCGCGATTGCCTTTACCATTTTATCTTCGCCAGTTACGAAGTGGGAGTTCGGGAAGATGGCAACATGGTCGCGCTCGCCTAATATTTCTCCTGTCAGCGCATCGACTTCCCGAATGCGATCAATTTCATCACCGAAAAATTCGATCCGGATGCAATGTTCATCTTGTGAAGCAGGGAAAATTTCTATCACATCCCCACGCACTCGGAATGTTCCCCGAACAAAGTTCAAATCGTTTCGGGCATATTGATTGTCAACAAATTTTCGAAGCAACTCGTTGCGCCCGATTTCCATACCCGTTCTTAACGAAACTACATGCTTCCGATATTCTTCCGGCGAACCTAACCCATATATGCAAGATACTGATGCAACGATTAACACATCATTTCTTTCGAACAATGCTGTCGTCGCTGAGTGCCGCAGCTTATCAATCTCATCATTGATCGTCGCGTCTTTCTCGATATACGTATCCGTATGCGGCACATATGCTTCGGGTTGATAGTAATCATAAAAACTGACAAAATATTCGACTGCGTTGTTCGGAAAAAACTCTTTGAACTCACTGTATAATTGTCCCGCCAACGTCTTATTATGTGCCATAACAAGCGTCGGCCGGTTTATTTCTGTTACAACATTCGATATCGTAAACGTTTTCCCTGTACCTGTTGCCCCCAACAATGTTTGATGCTTTTCATTTCGGCGTACTCCTTCAACCAATTTTGATATTGCTGATGGTTGATCCCCCAATGGCTTATACGGCGCACGCAAATCAAATGTTTCGACCATAAATGTCACTCCCCGTTTCAAAATCAATGACACATCGGCGTCATTGTATCCAAAGGCTTCACTTGAATCAGAGTAATGTTCCTTGCTGATTAGCAAGTTTCGCCTGCGGTCATCCCGCCACTTCTTGAAATGGGGGATCTGTGCTGTATGAAGTTATTCTACATTTTATCATAGTCTATCATATTCCTAAAGAAATAAACGAACGTACGTTTTAAAATTTGTCTTTCTCTCACTTACACATTTGCCGAAAAACTTGCCCTTCAACCATTTTGAATACAAAAAGAGCTCCTAACAGCCAATCGGTGGCTTGTTAGCAGCTCTATTCCTATTCTTCAAATTGGAAGTTCCTCTTACATAACAATTTCAGTTGATCAGTTTTCATCTAATAAACGCAGCTCTTCCGTTAAGCGATGAAAAGCTTCTTTATCGTTATGGACAAGAGATTCGTCAATCAGTTCCAAGAGACGGTTTCTGTTTTGTTCACGATGTATATGGCTAATGAATAGATCCATATAAATTTCATTTAACAGTTTTTCAGCATGCAACGAAGAACTGTTCTTCCCAACGGCTTTTAAGAACTCGGCATATGAATAGTTTTTTTCCATCTCCCTCACCCCTGATGCCTTTTTTCCATTATACATAACGATCAAGGAATGTTGCAAGGGTTTTGAGAATATTCTATTTCATTTCAAATCTTGGATGTCAATCGTATTCGGTTTGCAAATTTGTCCTTCGTATTGTCAATTGCGATATAACAATGACGACGATCGATAAAATAAACGGCGTCAAACTGAATCCATATATGAAAAATGCTGTAATCAGCACCGCGGCTGTCTGTACCCATTGCGCAGAGCTGACTGTTTTCCGAATCGCCTGAAAGCGTGTTTGATCCACTTCTGGAAATAGCATATCCATTCTGAAATCATCATCTGCCTTCAGCGAATGAAGCAGTTGGATCGCCGTTGCAAAAGAGAGCGCTCCTACAAAGATTGTAATCACGATCGGAAACGGAATGAGTATAATGCCTACAATGGATAATAACGTAAGCCGTACCCATAGCCAAAACGTGTCATCTGTACGCAAAAGCGTTCTCCGAAGTAAAAATTGCTGTGGTTTCGTTTTTCCAAAAATAGCAGGACGTAAAACGAAATTCAAATAGCTTCTTCTGCTAACTGAGCCCATTAAATGCGGTACATCCGTAAAATAATTCGCGAATCTGTAAAAACGCATCATGCGATTTTGTTCCAGTGAAATGAAATGACGATATGGGAAAGGCACCTTTGCACTTTTCATTTTAAAAATTACATCATATATAGCCATTACAAGACCGATTACCGGGATGAAAAATACATGTCCTTCAATGACAACGTACAGCAAGGATGCTGCCAATACGAACCGAACGATCCGATCGAATAAAACACCATTTCCTTCATTCGCATATCGAAAATAAAATTCAGTGTGCACATACAGCCATTTCACAAGCAATAGTATGATACCTGTTAACAATAAATACATATTGCTCTCACCGAGGCCAGTCGCTGACAGCAAAGGCATTGCTACGATGAACAAAATTAACGGAAGCGGCAACTGAGAAAAGAATGTGTAGCGCAAAGCGCGATTCATATAACGATCTAATTTGGTTTCAAGCGGCAGGAAAAACACGCTATCGGGCGGCTGCAATAATGTGACAGGTGCACTAAATGTAAGCGCCGCTCCGATGACAACTGCTGTTAGGATCGCAGATGGGAAACCGGCAGGTACGTCTTTTAACCATTCGCTATAGGCATAGCCAGCAGCTCCGATCGCAAATAGTAAGACAACTGCTAAATGCCCGGTAAAGATGAATTTCATATACTTTTGCAGTTCATTCATATAATGGGCTAGCCGTTTCCCCCATAACTCACGCAAATTTTTCATGATTTTGAACCTCTGTCATCGCAATGTAAATTTCATCTAATGAAGCGCCCGGCTTGCCGAAGGCCGCTCGCAAATCATCCATCGTCCCTTGCGCACGCACTTTCCCTTCATGCAAGAAAATGATCCTGTCACAATGCTTTTCAGCAGTCGATAATACGTGTGTAGACATTAAAATGGAAGCTCCTGCAGCTTTCCGCTCTGAAATTTGATCTAATAGTGAACGAATTCCAATCGGGTCTAAGCCGACAAATGGTTCGTCGATTATGTACAGCGAAGGCTCCACTAAAAATGCACACATAATCATAACCTTCTGGCGCATCCCTTTTGAAAAATGCGCAGGAAACCAATTCAGCCTTTTCTCCATCATAAATTCTTTAAGCAATGATTCGGCCCTCGCCTCGTAAACTTCCCGTTCCAAGCCGTAAGCCATCGCTGTCAATTCCAAATGCTCTTTTAACGTAAGTTCTTCATACAAAATCGGTGTTTCAGGAATATACGTAAACGATTTTCGATATTGCTCTGCATCTTCGTCAAAAGTCACGCCATTCACTTCTATTTCTCCTGCATGGGGGTTCATTAACCCGATAATATGCTTAATCGTTGTACTTTTCCCGGCACCGTTCAAGCCGATTAAGCCAACTAACTCCCCTTCATTGATGTCAAATGTTAAATCATGCAAAACAGGCTTTCGAGTATAGCCGCCAGTTACATCTTTCACTGATAAGATTGCCATATCCATCCTCCACTCCCGGCATTCGTTCCGTTGCATTTTTGCTATGTTATGATAAACATCTTACCAAAAAATAATAGGAAATGCTTTGTCCACCTTTCACGCCTTCATATAAACTATGCTACACTATGATGAGAAATGCCCGAAATTCAACAAGAAATGAACTGGAAAGGATGATTTCAAATGACTTCTTGCATCTTTTGCAAAATCGCGGAAGGTTCATTGCCAAGTGAAAAAATTTATGAGGATGAATCGGTAGTCGCCTTCATGGATGTCATGCCTGTCACAAAAGGCCATGTGTTGATCATTCCGAAAGCACATCGTGAAAACATTTATGAAATGACTGCGGAAGAGGCGGCGAATCTCTTTCAGGTCGTCCCTAAAATCGCAAACATACTAAAGGAAGAATTTGCTCCTGCCGGGATGAATCTATTGCAAAATAATGGTGCGCCTGCAGGACAAGCTGTGTTCCATTTTCATTTGCATTTAATTCCACGCTATGATGAAACGGATGGCTTCCAATTCGAGTGGAATGCAAAAGTAGAAGAATTTACGCAGGAACGATTACATGAAATTGCAAATGGCATTCGGAAAAGATTCAATGAACTACCTTGATTTTTCGGACAATTGGTGGTACAGTATATAAATATTTTCGCTAACGATCACGAGGATACGTTAGGAAAATACAGGTATTGAGAAGAGAATAGAAGAGGAGAGAGTAGAATTGAATACGAAAAATTTGACGTTAATGGCTATTTTAGTCGCGGTCGGTGCAGCTTTATATTTGGTGATCCCTGGTTACGGTGAAGGCATGAAGCCTGACTTCATGCTGACGATGATGTTTATCGGCATTTTCCTGTTTCCTGATGTGAAAAGCGTGTTTCTTTTAGGTGCTACAACCGGCATCATTTCTGGCATCTTTACGAGCTTTCCTGGTGGGTTCATCCCCAATATTATCGATAAATTCATTACGGCATTTATCGTCTATGCGGTGATCGTGGCAATGAAAAAGCTATCTCAACATTTGGTCGTGTCAACAATGATCGCATGTTTAGGAACGCTTTTGTCAGGTACAATTTTCTTATCCGTCGCCATTTATGTAATGGGGGCAAACGTACCTTTCGGATTGCTATTTTTAACAGTTGTACTGCCGGCAATCGCCATGAATGGAGTCGTTTTCTTCATCATGTATCCGATTATTACCGGGCTATTAAAAAGAACTTCATTCAAAACAGCTTTACACCATTAATGAATCTACAAGCTTCCTCTTACAGGGGAAGCTTTCAGACTGTAGACAAAGTATCTTTTTACTTTGTCTACAGTCCTTTTAAGGTTTGTAGTCATGAGATAGGTGTTTGCCCAGCTTGGCTTGAAAACGCTTGTCACGTGGAAGGCAGTCTAAGTGCGCGACATCCTGTCGCAACGACTGCATGACCTGCATCGTGCAGGCCCGCGCGAAGTCGAGCGAAGACCCGAATAGAACTTAAGTTCATGAGGGGACGAGCGAGACGAGCAACGCAGTATGCGAGCGTTTGTCAACAAGCTGCAAGCTTCCTCTTACAGGGGAAGCTTTTTTGTATATCTTCATTCTTGCCCGTTCCCGCACTCCCATGTTTTAATTGAATTAAGAACAGGAATACTATTCATAATGAAAGGAGCGGGACGATTTGAAAACTTCTACATTTGTCCTCGGACTTTTAGCGGGCTCTGTTACAGCAGCAATTACAGTGCTCTATTCCACACCTCAAACAGGCAGTGAACTACGTACATCTGTCAAACATGCTTCGTCCGATATAAAATATAAGCTATCCGATGTAAAAGGAAAATTTGCCGAATTAAAATCCTCGATCGGTCATCTGGCGAAAGAAACGAAGGAACGACTTCCAGAAACAGTAGAAGATTTAAAAGACACATTGCAACATTGGCAACAATCGACAGAAGCGAACAAAAAGCGATTGGAAAAGGAAATTTCATCGATTCAACAGTCTATCGCTGAATTGGAACAATCACTTCTATCACATCAAAAGTAAAAGGTTATCCACTTTTCGGGTACCTTTTTTTATTTTCTATAAAGAATTTTTGCAATTCCAACTTTTTTATTTGTTATTTTCCTGCTATAATGAAAGGAGCGTAAATTATTTTCTTTTGGAGGTATCTTATGACGGAGCAAAAATTCTCACAAAAAGATGCGATGATTTATAGTCAACGTGTTGCACAGATGTCTAAAGCTCTTTGGAAAGCCGTTGAAAAAGATTGGCAACAGTGGATAAAACCTTATGATTTGAATATTAATGAACACCATATTCTTATGATTGCTCACCATCTTAAAGGGGCAACGATTTCAGATGTAGCTAAATTCGGTGTCATGCACGTATCTACCGCATTTAACTTTTCAAAGAAATTAGAGGAACGTGGATACTTAAATTTCTTTAAAAAAGATACCGATCGTCGAAATACATACGTCGCAGTCACAGATAAAGGTGAAATTCTACTCCATGAGATGAACGAAAATTATTATAAGTCAGACCATGGCATATTAGATGGTTCATTGCAAATAAAAAATATTTACGGCAAATTCCCAGAGTTTTTAGAAGTCATGGCGGTCATTCGCAATATTTACGGGGAAGATTTTATGGAAATTTTTGAACGGGGCTTTAAAAGTATTGACGATTCCTTTGCGGATCAAAACGGAGAATTAGTCGCTCTGTACTCCTCACAAATCGAAAAAGAAGAAGAGACGCTGCCTGAATTGCAAGTAGCGGAGGAAAAATAATTTGCACAGCGTTCTATTTCTGCTATCATAAATAGAAGCTATGAAGAGGAGGAATGGATTTGATCCTTATTATTACTGTCCTATTCTCGTTATTTTATTTATTCCAAATAAACAAAATGACATATGCACTTTGTCAAACACGCGAAATTCCGGAAGAAAAGCAACCGAAAATCTACCGTACCGTCAATATTTTAATTACAATCTTAATCCTATCGTTTTATTTAGAAGTTTTATTAAAAGTATAACTCGTTCTTATTCTAAACATCCAATAAAAGGCGGGACGAGGTAAGGGTACGAATCCAGTCCGATATCCAAATGAAAATAAAAAAGTCCACGCCGGGATTTACCCCGGGACGTGGACTTTTTGATTAGTACAAATATGCTGCACCGACGATAATCAACAGGATGAACAATACGACGATCAACGCGAATCCGGAAGAACCTTGCCCTACGCCATATCCACTCATACGAGCACCTCCTCTCTCTTTTTATCGTATGCAACGGGTTTTACACGTCGTAGGCGAATCATTTGATGGAACCTTTTTGTTTTATGAGCGTTTTTATGTTATAGTATCAACTGTTGTACACAAAAGTTAGGAGAGAATATCCATGAAAAAAACGATTCTTGCTATATCCATGGCCGCATCAGTATTGGCATTATCCGCTTGTACAAATGACAAAGCTTCAGATGATGAAGTGCTTGTAGCTACTAAAGTAGGCGATATTACGAAAGAAGACTTGTATACAGAAATGAAAGATGCACTTGGCGCTCAAGTAATGGAAAACTTAATCCTTATGCGCGCAATTGAAAGTGAATATAAAGTTTCCGATAAAGAATTGAAAGAGGAAATTGATAAAGAAAAAGAAGCTTACGGAGATAGCTTCGATCTTTATTTGCAACAAAATGGTATAACTGAAAAATTCTTTGAGAAAAATATTAAATCGAAAATGCTGCAACAAAAACTGATCGATTCTCTTGAAGTATCCGATGAAGCAATTAAGACTGGCGTCGAAAGAGCTCAAACTGAATTACACGCACGCCACATACTTGTAAAAGATGAAAAAACAGCAGAAGATATTATTAAGAAGCTGAAAGATGGAGAAGACTTCGAAAAATTGGCGAAAGAATTCTCGACTGAACCCGTTGCACAAGAAACTGGCGGTGACCTTGGTTGGTTTGGACAAGGTAAAATGGTACAAGAATTCGAAGACGCTGCATACGCACTTAAAAAAGGCGAAATTAGCGAACCTGTTAAAACAAGCTTCGGATACCATGTTATCGAACTGTTAGACACTCGCAAAGCGGAAACAGAAAAAACGGAAGAAGACATCCGTGCTGAAGTAGAAAACAATTTGAAAGGCATTGAATTCGAAGAGAAATTAACAGATCTGTTGAAGAAAGCGGATATCGATGTTAAAGCGGATGAATTCAAACACGTGATGGACCCTTACCTTCCAGCTGACGACAAAAAAGACACAGATAAAGACGCAGACAAAGAAAGCAAATAAGATCTAAAAAAGTAGAGATTGGCCAATTTGGCTATCTCTACTTTTTTTCTATTATTCAAAGGTCGGTTTGTAAAATGATCGATTGTCGAGCGGAAATATCCGCTCAGTGAATTCACCTTTTGCTGTTTTCGCCATCGCCCGATTCAGCATATTCATCTTTGCATCGATATTATCAATGTAATGAAGCATTTCAGCCTCTTTCAACATCGGCTTCTTAGGGCTTCCCCATTCTTCTTTTCCATGATGCGATAATACCATATGCTGTAATAGCACAACTTCTTCACCTTGAATCGAAAGTTCATCTGCAGCTTTTGAAATTTCATTGACCATAATCGTAATATGACCGATCAAATTTCCTTCTACCGTGTATTGAGTTGCGACTGGTCCGGATAATTCGATGACCTTTCCGATATCATGCAAAATAATACCTGCATATAAAAGGTCTTTGTTCAATGTCGGATATAAATCAGCAATTGCTTTGCCCAATTTCAACATGGAGACAACATGATCCAACAATCCTGAGACATAGTCATGATGATTTTTAGTCGCAGCCGGATATACCATGAAATCAGCTTGATGCTTTTTCAAAATATGCCGAGTAATCCTTTGGATAGCTGGGTTTTTCATTTCAAAAAAGAATTGGAGAAGCTCTTCGAATAACGCTTCTTTACTTTTTTCAGCCGACGGCAATAGGTCGGAAATGGAAATGTCCTCATCTTCTCTGACAGGGCGGATGCTTTTAATGCGCAGTTGGTTTTTGCCTCTATATTCATGCACTTCGCCGCCAACTCTTACAATTGTCGCAGCGCAATACATTTTTTCTTGCTCTTCTCCTGTATCCCATAGCTTCGCTTCAATATCTCCGCTTTTATCTTGCAGGATAAGGGTCATGAACGGACTTCCTTGTTGCGTGATCCCTTTCGTCGATTGTTTGATCAGCAAGTAAAGGTCGACCGGTTCTCCAACTTGGTGCTCCATGATTTTTTTCATCGTACAACATCCCCTCCTCGTTCCCTAATTCAGAAACGTTTAGTATTGCTGCATCCGTCCATGCATACTTCAAACTTTCATGACAAGTAAAGTAGATGAATTGCTGCGCATTCTTTCTCTCTTCCATAATAGTAATCATACTCGAAAGTCGTGTTTCATCAAAGTGGACGAACGGATCATCCATAATGATCGGAAACGGAGCGGATTCCTCCATCGCCATCGAAAGTGACAGCCGCAGCGATAAATAAGCTTGTTCCTTCGTCGCTTGGCTTAATTCATAAATTGAAAATTGCCTACCTGTACAATCAATTGCTTGAAAGAGACCCTTTTCGGAGATGCTAAGCGTATCGTATGCTCCTCCAGTTAACCGTTTGAAAAATTGCTCTGCGGTTTTCATTACTTCCGGAAGCTTCTTCTCTTTCAATTCATCCATCGTCCGCTTAATCCCTTCAGATACGACCTGAACTGTCGCCCATCGCTTCGACAGTTCGGCAAATTCAGCCTTCTTCATCTCAAAGAGTTGACGTTTTTTCTGCATTGTATCATCCGACAATAATTGATCCGTTTCGTATGCCAACGATGCTTTTTCCTGTTGGAGATGGTGAAGTTGCTCTTCCATCGTTGCTATCGCGTTATTAGTATCTTCGATTTTCTGTTCCAACTCGAACTCCGTAAAATGTTCAAACGCCTTATTTGCGCCTTGGCATGTTTTGTTTTCTGTCATATCGGCCAATTGGCGAGTGAGCGATGAATACTCTTGATAATCCTCATGCGCTTTGTAAAAACCGGTTTCTCCATCTGCATTCGCTTCATCGAATAATTGACGAATTTGCTGTTGTAATGAAGCGGCAATCTGCTCTATTTCCATCAATTTCCTGCCGATTGCATCGAAACGTATCACTGCTTCCGAATAAGCGGCTTCATCCGCAACAAGCGCTGTGTATTCCTGTCGAAGAACGTTAAACAATAGGTTTTCCGGCACTTCATTTGGCAACAATGAAGAAATTTCTTTCTTCCACATCGTTGTTTTTTCGGATAGTACTGCAATTCGTCTATCAATTTCTTCTACGTCTCTTTTGATTTCCTGAACTTCCCTTAGCATTCTAAAAAGCTCCTGCACTACGCCGCTATTCGGCAATTGTTGAATGCCGTACTGTTCAAAGAAACGATTGACAGACTGTCCAAGCCGCTTTCGCTCATCTGTTAAAGCAATCAATTCCGCATCCAACACTTGCATTGCTTGATTGATCTTTCTCAATTGCAGCTCCAAGTTTGCTTTCCGCTCCTTGTAAACCCGAATCTTTTCGAACAGATCATCAAGCTGCTCTACTTGTCCATCATATGTAGCGATCAACCGTTTCATTTCTGCAAATTTCTTTGAGTCGGATCCATTTTTGCTTTGCAGTTGATGAACATATAGTGCTGCAGCTGCCATTAAAACGCCTATCACTATAAACATGATCTTTTGCAAGATTGCTCCCGTAATTGCAGCTGCGACTGCAACGGCACCTATTGCCAAGACAGGCAATACATTTCTTCGTTTTTGCTCTACAAGCTGTATATACGCTTTTGCTTCCAAGTACTTGTTTCGGTCTGCATGCCACTGTTCTACCTTTTCTTCTTCAGCTGGCGATGGTGAAAGTCGTTCATTTTCTTGCCATTCCCGTTCATAGCTTTTCCATTCTGCTTCGGATTGCTCTAACTGCCGTTTGACATAGCCGATTTGACGCTCTGTTTCATTCACCTCTGATAGCTGCTCATGCAGCAGCTCCTCCTGCTTAATCGACAGGTCGCCTTCCGACAATCGGCTGTCGCCCTCACGAATCCCTATCCGATCCAATAAACGGTGTTTTCGGTTTAGCAATTGCCGCTTTTCTTCGATCAACGATTCCCGCAGAGCAACGTTATTATGCCATTCACTTTCTCGGGATAACAATGACGCCATCTGATCGATCATTTTACGGTCTGGCTTGTCTAAGAGTCGTTTCTCCAATTGTTGCCGTTCTGAAAGATAGGTCGCTTTTTTTGCCTCAGCTTCCTCCTTTCTTCCAATCAACATTTCATAGCGGCGAATGCCGTCCCTCGGGAATTTTGTCGTCTTCAATTGAGCAAGTCGGTTTTCAATTGAACGCATCCGTTTTAATTGAGGCATAGCTTGTAAGTGCATTGCAGTTTCTCTACTATCCGCTTGCAGGGAAGCATATGCTTTTTGCAATTGTTCAATCTCTTCGTCCACTTCATTTAGGCGCTTCATTTTCGGTGCATACGAATCCACTTTTGCTCGCTCTTCTTTTAATTCCTTTTCCAATTGCCGGAGCTCCTGCAAACGGACATTCATAACCGGATTGCGTCCCGTTTTTTTGAACAGCTCGCCCATTTCTTTTTCCATTTGCTTTTCCAATTGGAGCAAAGCATCGACACCAGTCGTCCCAGACGCCAATAAAAGCCTATTCAACTCATCTTCGGTCATCTTCTCCAAACCTTGCAGCTGGAACAGTGAAAAGGAAAAAATCGACTCAAATGAAGTTCGATCATATTGCCGCAATATAGCTTGTAACGCCTCATTTCCCCCTGTCGTGCCATCTTCAAAGCGTACAGTAACATTCCCTGCAGATTTCCCGGCCACTCTTTCAATAATGCAGCTGCCATATGTATCATCTTCTATATGCAACTGGCCTCCGAATGCATGACCGTTTTTCGGTTCATACCGTTGCAGTACACTATTTTTCTGCGGGAAACCGAAAAGTATTTGCAGGATGAACTGCTGTAACGTCGTCTTGCCGGCCTCATTTATGCCGTATACGATATTGACGCCCCGTTCCAAATCGAGCGAAACATTACGATGCTTGCCAAACCCATATATGACAAGTTTTTTAATAAACATCTATTCACCTCATTTCAGTTTCGACATTTCAACGTACAGAAGCTTTTCTGCATCTTTTCGTATTTCCATCAAATCTTCTGAATGCAGTCTATCTAAAAAACGCCCTGCTTGGGCATGCCCATAAAGATCCTCTAAGATTCCTTTCCATTGCTCAGTTGTCCAACTGTCAATTTGCTGAAGAACCGACTCCACTAAAGGTTCATAGGCAGCATGCAATTTACTTGTTTGAACGATGTGGATTTTCTGAACGAACGCAAACGGTTCTTTCTCTGCTGCCATTTCCCTCAATGCATGCAGCCATTCATCCATTCCCGATTGGCTAAACAGCTCCATCGTCATTTCTTCAACATCTGTCAAAATAATTTCAACGATTGCTGAACCATTTTCATATGTAAACGAATCAATTGCTTCCATACATGCGGAAAACCATTCATTAGCGTGCTGAATCCCTTTGCAGCTCACTTCCACACGTTCAAATACAACCGATGATGTGGACACAAAATTCAATTTTGTTTCATGCCCGTCCAATTCGACCTCGTAAAACCCTTTGCTTCCCCTTTCGTTTCGATGCCTTCCTTGCAAGTTTCCCGAATAAACGACCATTGGTTCTTCGTGAAGAATTTGTCGCTTATGAATATGGCCTAATGCCCAATAATCGTAGCGTTTAGATACTAAATCAGCGATTGTAAAAGGAGCATAGACAGCATGTGTTTCATCGCCTGCCGCACTGCCATGCAAAAGGCCAATATGAAGGACGTCCCGATCCTCTGCTACAGGATAGGAGTCAATCATTCTTTCCTTAATATGTCTCTCTGCATAACTGAAGCCATGCAGCACAACTCGTCTACCCCTAATGTCTATGCAGACATCTTCAACTTGTCCTCCGAACTCAAAAACATTGGCTGGCAATGCAAACCGTGTCCATTTGCCGTTCAAATGATCATGATTGCCATAGGTAACGAAAACAGGAATTGCGGCATCATTCAATTTTTCCATTCCTGACTGGAATCGCATTTGCGCCTTCAAGCTTCTTTCTTCCCCGTCGTATACATCGCCAACAATTAAAACAAAATCCGGCTTAGTTTCAACTGCATAATTGATCAGTTGATCAAAAGCCGCAAATGTGCTTTCCCGTAGCTGTTCCAGCATTTCTTGCGGTAGCTCCGTCATTCCTTTGAATGGACTATCCAAGTGCAAGTCGGCTGCATGAATAAAACGGATGGACGCCATGCCAATCCCTCCCAAACGAATATTTGTTCTAATTCTATCATAAATCCAATTAGAGCGCATGAAAAAACCGGCAGAGATCCGTATTTACGGACTTTTGCCGGTGCTTATCATTCTTTCCCTAATTGAATCGCTTTCTTAATATCTTTCAATGAACGTGACGGACCGTACATTAAAACGCCGCCTTTATAAACACGTGCGCCGAACCAGCCTAACACGAAAATCGTCAATAGCATGATGCCAATTGAGAGCAATGGCTCCCATACAGGCAAATCAAGCATGCCAACCCGCAGGAACATAACTAAAGGCGCGAAAAATGGGATGTACGATGTGAATTTCAAATAACCTAATTCTGGATTCCCTAGCCCAGTCGCCGCTATAATGAATGCAGCAATAATGAGCAATGACATCGGCATAATCATTTGCTGAACATCTTCAGTACGGCTAACTAACGATCCTAAAAGCGCCGCCAATGTTGCATATAGGAAATAGCCTAATAGGAAGAAGATCACTGCGTATACTAGTGTCACTTTATTTAAATCCGAAAAATTGAAGAAGCTTTGAATGCCTTCCGTTGCATCGCTCTTAGAAGTTTGAAATGCAATCCAACCGGCAATTCCATAAACAATGATCTGAACAATGCCCAATGTGCCGATTCCTAACACTTTAGCAAACATATGCTTCACCGGAGAAACACTGGAAATAAGAATTTCCATAACACGCGAAGATTTTTCAGTCGCCACTTCCATGGCAATCATACTTGAATAGATAATGACAGCAAAATAGATGACAAACATGAGCACATATACAAGAATTCTTGCCTGCATTAATTCATCCTCAGACTTCGCTGACGGCGACACGTTTTTCTGTTCAAATTGAATCGGTGCAAAAAGCGTCTGAACTTCCGAACCTGTCAATGAAAGTTCTTCTGCTTTCATTTCCGTTTGAATCGTTTGCAAAGCATCCTGCAATCTTGTCGGTAAGCTGAAATCTACGAGACTCATCGTTACATAGTTTGCATGGATAATATTATTCTCATCAATTGACAAAGTCATAAAAGAATCAATTTCTTCTTTTGATAGCTGTTTACTCAATGCTTCTTCTGTTTCGTCAGAAGCCTCAATACGCATACCAAAATCGCTGTCATCCAATTGACCTTTAAGCCGATCTACAAGATGCCCGCTTTCATCCATTACTTTTATAACAGGCTCCTCAGAACCCGATGATGCTTGTTGCACACCATCGATAATTTTTTGTGCATTCGCCAGCAAGAAAATGGCTGCAACCATAATTACAGTCGTAATGATAAAAGACTTCGTTTTCGTCTTTGTAATGAACGCCTGCTTAAAAATAATCCAAAACTCACGCATGCTCTTTCCCCACCTTTGCGATAAAGATATCTTGCAATGAAGGCTCTTCAATTTCAAAATGGCGGATCGGCCCGATCTTCAATGCGTTTTCAAGCAATTGGTTGGCAACTGCCTCATCCTCAATTTGATAAAGTCCGCCTTCAACCGATTTTGTAAAGGATCGCACGCCATTCATTGATTCCAAACCTGATAGATCATAATCGGATTTAATACGCACATTTTGCCTGCCGAATGATCTTTTAACATCTTTTAAATTACCATTTACAATTTGCTTCCCTTTATGGACGATGCTAAGCTGTTCGCATAATTCCTCGACATGATCCATCCGATGGCTTGAAAATACGATTGTCGCTCCATTTTTCCTGAAATCAAGAATTGCACTTTTCAGCATCTCAACATTCACCGGGTCTAAACCGGAAAATGGTTCATCAAGAATGAGCAGCTTCGGATCATGCATTAACGCGGCAATCACTTGTATTTTCTGCTGATTCCCTTTGGACAGCTCTTCAACTTTTTTATGTTCATATTGAGGAACTTCAAAACGTTCGAGCCAATGGGCCATCGCTTTTTTAGCATCCACTTTCTTCATCCCTCTTAACTCACCCAAAAATAAGAGTTGGTCTCCAACTTTCATTTTCGGATAAAGTCCGCGCTCCTCCGGCAAATACCCGATTTGCGGGCTCGTTTCATACGAAATGGTCTTCCCATTCCAAGTGATCTGTCCTTCATTTGCATTCAATAAACCTAAAACCATCCGGAACGTTGTCGTTTTCCCCGCACCGTTCGCTCCTAAAAAGCCATGCATCGTCCCTTCTGCAACGGACAATGACAAATCATCTACCGCCGTGAAGTCTCCAAATCGTTTCGTGACATGTTCTAATAATAATGTCATGCGCCTTCCCCTTTCTAACTCATCCTACATAATTTTATTAAGCCATATCGCTGATACAATATAACTGAGCAACAACACACTATATGCACTGATCGCAAAAATAAACGGCAACGTTCCAAGATCAAACACGATTGCGGCGACCCACAAAAGCATCAATACGATGAGTGTAATCGACCATGAAATTGTTCTTGCTTTCGAATGCACTTCTTCATAACGCTCATCAAACCGCTTCTCTTTCTTTCCCTTTCTTATATACAAGAACAGCAATAACAAAACGACTCCCGCCCCTGTGAAAAAACCCGCAATGCTTTCCAATGAAGGCATCGCCTCCACTCCTTTCAATTCAATGATGTTTGCTTGCAACAGCCGCGCCGATTATCCAGGAAATCATATGGGTAACCCATAAAAAAGTTAAAAGGAAAAACGCTAACTTAGGCCCTTCTACAATCATCGTAATAAGCCATGCGATAAAAATAGCGACTGCCGTTACATGCCACGATATCGACTTTGCATGTCTATGAAGATTCTTATACCGCTCGTCATACACTCTTTCTTTCATGTTCTTTTTTCTTACAAAATAAAACACAATGCCACAGATCAGTAAACCGGTAGGCAATCCAGCCAAGAACGCCCAAATGTCAAACCCCTCATACATTTTCATTCCTCCTCCGGTATGAATAGTTCTTCTATTCGACAACCAAACAGTTTGGCGATTTTAAATGCAAGAATGAGAGATGGATTATATCTCCCTTTTTCAAGAGAAATGATCGTTTGCCTTGAGACTTGAAGCATTTCCGATAAATCATCTTGCGTCCATCCCCTCTCCGTTCTCTTTTCTCTAATTAAATTGTTCAGTCGAAAACACCCCTCCCGATGTAAAGGTCACTTTACGTAAAGCTTACTTTACTATTTCCGCATTGTCAAGCTTCCTTTACATATTCTCTATAATAATTTCTTCTATCATTCGAATTCAAAAAAAAAATCTTCTACTTTAACGCATTAATTGACAGGAAAACGCTAAACTCACTGTTCTTAGCGCATAAACAACTTCAACACCGCTTCAATCCAATCAAAAACGTATCAATCATTTTGAACACGTATTATTGTCACTCTTACACGCATAACGCTTTCTTAAATCGTATGAAGTTTTCCTTCACAAAAAGTGAATGACTATTCATTCTTTGCCATTTCATAGTATAATGATGAAAAAGGAGCTGAATGTTGATGAGAACTTATAAATTGACTGCGTATGAAAAAACGGGAAAGATGATTACAGAGGAAACTTTTACTGCAGCGTCGGATGAAGAAGCAAAAGAAAAAGGGGCTGCTATTTTAGAAGAACAAAACTTGAGCGAACAGACACATCGGCTAGCATCGCCTGCAGGAAAATTATTATTGTTCCACGTTTGAGTTTTTCTTTCAATGTGGTACCCTATTTGGGAGGAAGCTATCCTTCCTTATAAGTCTTACATTTCCATTAGGGGGTGCGTCAAATGAATATCGCACTAATTGCACATGATCGCAAAAAAGATGAAATGGTAAATTTCACAATCGCTTATGAACATATTTTTTCAAAGTACAAGCTATATGCAACCGGAACGACGGGAATGAGGATTATGGAAGAAACCAACTTATCCGTTGAGCGGATGATGTCCGGTCCTTTAGGTGGAGATCAACAAATCGGTGCAATGGTTGCCACTGGCCATCTGGATTTAATCCTCTTCTTCCGAGACCCGCTAACGGCACAGCCCCATGAGCCTGACGTCAGCGCCTTATTGCGCCTTTGTGACGTATACGGTGTACCACTTGCCACAAATATCGAAACTGCAGAATTATTATTATCCGCTGTTGAAAAAGGATATTTCTCATGGCGGGAAACAGCTAAAAAATATCGTCAAAAAGGACTCAATTCCAATTATGCGGAATGAGTCCTTCTCTTTATTTTCCTGCGAATTCAGGCTTTCTCTTTTGGACAAACGCTTGAATACCTTCCAAATGGTCTTCTGTTTGACGCATTTCTACTTGATACTTGCTTTCCATTGATAAAACTTGTTCCAATTCCTTCAAGTTTTGTTCATGCAAAATCTTTTTTGATGCGATCATCGCGCGAATTGGAGCAGCAAGGAATTGACTTGCCAATGCTTCTGCAGTCGCCGCAGCTTGCCCTTCCGGAACGACTTCATCAACGAGTCCTCGTTTTTTGGCCGTATTTCCATCCATCACTTCTCCGGACCAAATTAGCTGCTTCGCCTTAGGAATTCCAATCCGCTCTTTCAAAAAGAAATGTCCAGCTCCATCCGGTACGAGGCCGATGCCAATGAAGTTCATCGCCAATTTACTATTTTCTTCGGCAATCAACACATCGCAGCCTAATGATAAACTGAAACCTAATCCAGCAGCAGCTCCGTGAATGGATGCAATCGTAATTTGAGGCAATTCATATAACCCTTTGGCAAGCCTAGAGACATCAACCATTACAGTACTGATATCCATCGGTTTTTCCGGGTCTACCATTTTCTTAATATCTCCGCCAGCCGAAAATGCGCGCCCCTCCCCTTGGATAATTAAAACTTGAACCTCTTCATTTTCCTTTAATGATTCAAATGCTTCTGCAAGCTCCCTCATCATCACATCATCCATCGCATTCATCGCTTCCGGCCTGTTCAACGTTAATCTCGCCAATCTGCCGTCAGTCGTCAATTCAATCGTAGAAAACATATCGCACACCCCTTTTAAAAAATGAATGATCATTCACTTTATACTATTCGCTACGGTTTCTCAAAAACCCTTTAATTTTCTACGTAATTATTTGCTTGTATGTCAACGATCCCTCGATGGATGACTTAGGTTAAGAAGAAGATGACCACTTCCATTCGCCAATTCATATTACCATCTATAGAGGGGGCAAGCACATCGTATGAAAAAACCCTTGCGACAGTATCGTCACAAGGGTAATTCCCATTACTTTTGCTGAACGAGTTGGTTTGGAAAAATTCGCTCTAAATGTTCAATCTTTTTATCGATATACTCTTCAAATGTAAGTATATACGCTGCAGGATCTTTCGGATTATGGAATTGGGTAATTTTGCCGCTCTCCGGCTCCATAAATTTACTGGAAGCACCACAGCCGATCCCAATAATAGTTTGCACTTCTTCCATAATGATAATGTTGTACAAGCTTTCCTCATTCGGCTTTGCGTAACCGATATTCTCCAAATTTCCTAAAATGTTTTTTTGGCGGTACAAATAATACGGTGCATAGCCATTCGCAGCTGTCCAACGTTCGCCCATCTTCATCATTTGTTCCACTGTTTCCCGATCCGCCACTTTATACTTATCTTTATTTCTCGTCATTTCAGATGCACGCTTAAAGGATAGCGTATGAACAGTGAGTGATTCAGGTTGCATTTTTTCCGTCTCTAATAAAGAATGCTCAAATTCTGCTAAACCTTCATTTGGCAATCCGATAATCAAATCCATATTAATATTTTTCATGCCCATATTGCGGGACAGCCAAAATTTATCGATTGTCTCTTGAACAGAATGGTGTCGGCCGATCGCCTTCAACGTTTCATCCGTATAAGATTGCGGATTAACACTAATCCGATCGATGCCCCATTTTTTCAACACTTCGATTTTCTCTGGTGTAATCGTATCCGGACGGCCTGCCTCCACAGTGATTTCTCGAACGGTTTCCATATTTGGAAATGAATCAACCATCGTTTGATAGAGGGCATCCATCTCATCCGCCTCTATGCTCGTCGGCGTGCCTCCGCCAAAATAGATCGTCGTAATTTTCATTTCGCGCTCTTTCAGCCATTTGCCGATTTCGCGGATTTCTTCATGCAATCCGTCTAAAAACGATTCGACCCGACCATTTTTCCTATGAATCGCGTAAGCAGGAAACGTGCAATACGCACATTTCGTCGGGCAAAATGGTATGCCGATATAAATGCTAACTTCATTGCGCAACTGATGTAAGTCAGGAATCGCTTTTAACTGCACTTCTTCTATTTGAGATAGCAAATTACATTTCTCTTCCGACACACGATGCTTTTCCATAAGCAAAGACTTTACTTCTTCCACTCCAAAGCCAAGTTGGCGATATTGGTGGTAAAGCTTCATCGGGCGAATGCCAGTCAAGATTCCCCATGATTGTGTCATACCTGTATATTGCTCTAACACGTCCAAAAACACATGTGAATAAAGCCTTTTCGTTTGACGCACTTTCTCCTTTTCATTCGCCAATTCTTCCCGCTCAGAAAAGGTTGCTTCGTACTGTTGCCCGCCCACTTCCATGTTAGCGATACAAACAATTTCTCCTTCAGCCGTCTTCGACAGTTCCATTTGAACGGCAAGCGCCTCTGGATCTGCCTCTGTTACGATCTTTGATTGCTCAAAAAACAAATTGGACAAGTGCGTGAACATCCGAATATAAACTTGATCAAAATGCTTATCAATCATTATTTTTTGCATCAGTTTCCAACCAACTTTCTTCAATGTACAAAAATCTATCATAAAAAGGATTAAACGATTGCTACAAATATGCGCTTTATATTGTATCAAATATACGGGGCTTTTATCGACTTACATGAAAAAAACCGGCAATATGCCGGTTTTACTCTACCATTGATTCATATAATTGTTGTACTGGTTTCATGAGAACACGATTCACTTCTTCAATTAAACCGCTCAATTGCATCTCTGCTTGCAACATGCCCATAATCTTTTCATTTTGCTGCGCTAACTGGGCTGTTTTTTGTGCGTATTCAAGCTCTTCTTGTGAGATTTCCTCTCCAGCCATCTGTTTTTCTTGCAAGTTCAATTGGATTTTGCGGAAATTCGTGAAAAGAGACAACGCCGCCTCATCTGCTTTAACGTCCTCGATCGCTTTTTGTACTTCTCCAAACTCATTCGTTTGACGTAGAGACGCTTCCAATTTGTTTAAGTCATCATAAATATTAACAGTCATTTACTGTTCCCCCCTATAAATTTGTCAGCAAGACAATTACGCCTTGCACGATTCCGATTAAGCCGCCTAACAAAGCGCCTAAAACCGTAATCATCTTAAATTCGCGCCTTGAAATTCCTAATACAAGATCTTCAAGCACCGCCACCGGAAATGAATCAACCTGCTCTTTAACGATTTCATCAAGCTTCAACTTACTTAGAGAGATTTCCAATTGCTTTTCCGCTTGTTCAAACGCGAAACTCGTCAATTTAGGCGTGATTTTCTCAGCAGTCCATTGAGCACCGTTCGGAAAATAATCTTGAATCGTCTTATCAAAACGGTCAGAAAAAGCCAATTCTCTCTTAACGTATGCTTTAACTGCGTTAAATGCGCCATCCCAATCAAACCCTGACAACAATTCATCGACAGGTCGATTTTTGAGCTTATTAAATTCCTTGTCGATCATCGTGCGAAGCAAATGATTCGTGCCCGGTGCTTCAATGAACTTCGTTGCCTCGCGTTGCACTTTTTCAACGAGGGAATTGGAATCCCCAAAGAACATGTTCAACACGCCACCAAATGTTCCTTTCGATTCCAGGAAATCATTAATCAACTTTTGAAACATCACTTTTCCTTCAAACGAATTGACATACTGATTTGCACGATCAAGCATATAAACAGTAATTTTCGGTATTTGCTCCGCGGCCTGTTCCTGCCATTTCTCCGGCACAACTTCCGCCACTGTACCTGTTGTCAATTTTGCCCGCATGTTATTCAAACGGCTGTCAATGACAGACAGAACTTTCCCTTCCGCTTGTTCAGCAAAATTAGCAGCTCCCGACAGGCTAATCCAATCATTCAACGTACGATCAGATTGAAAAACATATTGTTCAATCTTCTCTTGAATAAATTGCTCGGCTTTTTTTTCCATCTGAGGCGTTAATAATTTTTTACGGAAAGTTTCAGGCGTCAGTAAATAATTCGTCACTGTTCGCCCTAACTGAACTGCCAATTCATCCCGCCGTTTAGGAATTAACCCTGGTGTGAATGGAAGGCGCCATTTGCCGATATACTTCGCTTCATGCGGCCGAAAAAGCATTTTAATCGCAAGATGGTTCGTAAAACCGCCGATTACTGCGCCAATGACAGCCATAAAAACTATTGTCCATATAAAGTTCAATCGTTTCACCTTTTTTCCGATTCATTCCGCTCCAATTATAACAGAACATCCTTCATCCGAAAAAAGATATGGTACACAATCATTAACTTCTAATCATTAATTTTCTTCTATAGTCTCTATTTTCCCTTCGACATCAATCTTGAATGTCTTTTCGTTAACGGTAAATTCAAGCGGAGCTACTTCAGATTGTTTTTTGGAAAAATACCAGCGACGATGAAGCGGAACTAATACGACGAATTTGTCATCCTTTCCTAAGAAATTCAATTCATCCGGATTCACTTCAGTTCCATTGCGCAGCGGGATGCCGTTGTCCTGAAGCAGTTCACCGACTTCTGTAACGTAAGGTGTTGCAACTCCTACTTCACTTATATCGATAAATGACTCTTTCGTTAAATCTCCGAATAAATCTCGTTTTCTCCTTCCGATTAACTCAACGATATTCCCTGCTGGATCTTCAAAATACATTGAATCAGCATCAAAGCTTTGAAAGTAAACTTCATCTCTTCCTTCTTCCCGATTTAGCGTCACACGGTCTTTTAGCCAATATTTCATCATCGAAAATTGATTGCCGGGTATATTGATTGCAAAATGATAAAAGTAAGGCCGCTCGCTTTCAACAAAGGATAGCTGTGAACTGCCGACTTTCACTGTAAATCGGTCGTTATCGGCTTCGACCAAATCCCACTCCAGTAAATTCATATAAAAACGTTTCAATGATTTCAGCTTATTCGTATACAACGTAACACTCTTGAACATGATCACATTCCCCTATTCGATTTTTTATGTTTCCACATTTTCATTAAAACAATCGTACAGCCGTATAAGATAAGAGTACTGATCAATACATTTCCGAAATCCAAAAAAACAAATTTCATATTATGGGGAGACAGAAGAGAGAAGCCGGTTGACAATGTTCGATCACCATGAATAGACACCCACTCGATTGCCAGCCGTACCCATATTCTGTTTATGGAATATTAAGATTGAAAGTGCTGAAACAACGATACAGAAAAGAAACACTTTTTTTATGTTTCAGCATCACTTTTCCTCCTCTATTCGTTATACAAAAAAAGCGATCTTCCATAAATCTACCTTCAATAGATGAATGCCATTTCCAGCAACATCATAATCGTTCATCATTCTGCCTATTTTGTTAATGACAATTGCTCAAATTATTGGTAAACTACTCTACAACTATCGTAACATATTTACTTATCGTCGTTCGGCTAAAACTCTTCAAATTTACTGTCTCAGTTTACTCAACTATGTTATTGTTCAATCGGTTATGATTTAACTTCTTCCGAACAATGAAACATAGGCAATGCCAACGCCGCCTGAGGGTAACACCTAATTTTGCAAACACCCCTATTGGCTCAAAGTCTGTAGCGGATGTACCTAATTTTCAGCGGTTAATGTTTAAGCGTGACCACAAAAAACTCAAATGCAATCACGCTCAGACGTGATTGGTTAGGAGGTTATTCCATTGATCCGTTATCCACTACCCTTACAAACCGGGCAAACGATTGGTGTGACAGCCCCATCTTCCGGCGTTGAACCTGAACTGCATGAGCTCATCAATCAGGCAAAAAAACAATTGGAACGCAGAGGATACAATGTGCGTATAGGCGATACGGTATGGACTCAGCAAAAAGCTGCTTCAGCGCCAAAAGAAGTTCGAGCGAAAGAATTAATGGCAATGTTCAAAGACCCTGCAATCCAAGCGATCATTCCCCCTTGGGGCGGCGAAATTCTATCGGAAGTATTGCCCCTCATCGATTGGGATGCGATCGAACCAAAATGGATGCTTGGCTACTCGGACACAAGCACTTTCCTTTTCGCATTGACAATTATGACTGGAATCGCAACAGCTCACGGAACAAACTTAGTTGACTTAAGAAGTGATGAATGGGACCCGGTTACATCCAAGTTTATCGACTTCCTTCGTGCATCGGAAGGAATGGGGTTCGAGCAGGAATCCTCAGCTAACTATCAATCCAAATGGCAACATGATGCTAAACCAGATCCGTACGTATTCCATTTCGATACAATTACTGAATGGAAAGTGATCGGCGGTCGTTCTGCTGAAATGACAGGAAGATTTTTAGGCGGTTGTCTGGATACGATCCGTCATTTAGCCGGAACACCATATGGCGATGTCCGTTCATTTCAGCAACAGTTTTTAAACGGAGAGCCGATTCTATGGTATTTGGAAAACTGCGAACTGAATGCAACAGACTTTCATCGCAGCGTAGTTCAGCTATTTTACGCAGGCTGGTTTGACAACGCCTCTGGAATCATTTTCGGCCGTTCTCCTGCCGGTCAAATGACGGAAGATTTCACTGTCATAGATTCTATGGAAAGACTGAAGGAACTGACGGGGCTTCCAATTGTTTATGACGCGGATATCGGTCATGTACCGCCGCAAATTACGCTAATAAATGGCGCTGAGGGCACTGTCAAAGTAGAGAATGGCAAAGCTACGGTTTTTACATTATTGAAGCCTTAAATTATTCATCCCAATTTATCAAAAGAGGAGGATTGTCATGTCCATTTCATTTCGAAAGGAAGAAGAATTTTTTACGTTCCATGATCCGATGCAAGACGGCAAGCTAATTGACAGAAAAACTGAGGTTCGATATGACCCGCTTACCGGTGAAAGTTCTCGCATCATTTTTGATCCAGGAGCACCATTCGTCCCTTCTGATTACAGTAAGATGGCCGAAGAAACTTCAGGCGATAAATGTCCGTTTTGTAAAGAAAATGTGTTTAGCAAAACACCTCGCTTTTCGGATGAATTAGTTGAAGGTGGAAGAATTTTAGTAGGAGAAGCGGTTGCATTCCCAAATTTATTTCCATACAGCAAACATAATGCAGTCGTCCGCATGACGGATCACCACTTCGTAAAATTAGATGAATTTACACCGAAAAGGATACGCGATGCGTTTCATGCTGCACATCAATATATTGATAAGGTTGTTGAATTTGATCAAAAATCGTCCTATGCTTCGATAAACTGGAATTACTTGCCGCCATCAGGGGGCAGTATTCTCCATCCGCATATTCATGTGCTCCTATCGGAACATCCGACGAATTATCAAGCTACCATCGCACATAACGCACAAATTCTCCATGACAATACAGGAATAAACTTTTTTGAAGAAATTGTCCGCATAGAACAAGAAAAAGATGAAAGATGGATCGGCCGAAGCGGCTCTATTAGCTATTTGCACGCTTTTGCGCCAAAAAGCCATTATGATTTTATCGGCGTGTTTGATGCGCATTCATTTGCCGATTTAACAGAAGCCCACCTGAATGATTTTGCGCATGATATGCAGCGCTTCTTTGCGTACTTCCTAAAAAATGGCGTTGAAAGTTTCAATTTGGGCTTATTTATCCCTCTCGAAAAAAAGCCTGGAGAACGGATACACGTACGCCTTATTCCGCGAATGACAATCGGCATGTTGGACACGAGCGATATGAATGTATTTAATTATTTGCACGGGGAACCGCTCTCTTTGAAGGAACCTGAAAAAATAGCGAAAGAGGTTGCTTCCTATTTTGAAAATGTAGTCAATCCATAATTTGTGTTCAATGAAAGAAGTGATTTACTTGCAAAAAACAGTGACAGACCGAGTCGGAAGGACAATCACTTACAATTATCCACCTAAACGGATTGTCTCGCTCTGCCCCGGCATCACAGATACGTTGTTTTCTCTGAATTTGAAGGAAGAGCTTGTCGGACGGACAAGGTTTTGCATTTATCCTAAAGAGGAAGTAAAAGAGATTCCCGCAGTCGCCGGGACAAAAGATATTAAAATCGATAAAATCCATGATGTGAAGCCTGACTTGATTATCGTTGAAAAAGAAGAAAATACCGAAGCGATTGTCACGGAATTACAAGAGCATTATCCTGTTTATGTAGCTGAAGTCCAGTCCATCGAAGAAGCCCATCGCATGATTGTGGATATGGGCGAGCTTACGGACAGGAAGGAAGAAGCCAGACAGTTAAGCACTGCTATACGAGATCGTTTTTCCGCACTTCCTTCAATGGAAGGCAAACGAGCTGCTTATATCATTTGGAAAAAGACGTATATGGCAGTTGGGCGCGATACGTATATTCAATCTGTCTTACATGAAATCGGATTGATCAATCCATTCATTCAGAAAGAAGGACGCTACCCAGTCATAACAGAAGAGGATTTTGCAGCAGCAAAATTAGATTATGTCCTTTTAGCGACTGAGCCATACCCATTCAAAGAAAAGCATTTCGAGGAATTTAAGAGGATGATGCCTGAAACAAAACCGCTCTTAATTGATGGAGAAATGTTTTGGTACGGTCCGAGGATGCTCGAGGCTCCTTTATATTTGCAACAATTTGTTCATACAGAAAAACACGAGGACAACGGCTGAGCTGCTCTCGTGTTTTTTCTTTAAAGGCCATTGTAAATTGTAGACATCCGAATCGCATGCTCCATTTCATCGTGCATCGCGATGAATAAAGGATTGTATGCTTGCTGAAATGGAATCGTCAGCAGCATTTCCTTATACATTTCCACCGCTTCCAACTCATCAATTAACGATTGTTTCACGCATTCTTTAAAATTGTAGCAAGGCACAGGCTTCTTAGGGTTTTGAACAAATGTCCCGGTCATCATATAATAGAGTTGTTGAAACATTTCATAATGGCTTTTTTCATCTTCATAGATATGCTGGATGAAATCTCGCCATAGCGGATCTTGTGTTTGCTCGTACATAGATCGGTAAAAGTAATAGGCCTTGTATTCTTCTTCAATCGCCTGTTTCAATTGATTGGCAAACAAAATAGCACCCTTTCGCATCTTTTGTTCACTTTATGCGGACGGGCGCAGTCATATGAAAGGAGACCTACCAATGTTACAGCACTATAGCTACAAGCCAATGTACGCGGGTGGCAATTTGCCCGGCTGGACATTTTCATTCTTCTACAAAAACCAACGATACACAGGTGACTATATGCCAGACGGCACGATAGATTGGACCAGCGAAACGCCACCCGACGAAGACCAAGTGAAAAAAATGATTCACGAATTAATGACTTTCCATGTATATGAATGATTGACCGCTTTTCGCATATACTACCTTTCAATAAGGAGGCGTTCAGCATGGATAAAGAAAAAACACCTGAACAATTGCGAAAAGAACAAGAACAATTAAAAGTGCAAGACCAAAAAACCGAAAATGTTTTTGAAGATAAAAGCAGAGTGCCGAATGAGCAAAATGCGTGGAAAGAAACACAGTATAAAAGAGGGCAATAATGCTAAAAAAGTTATTCTAATTTGAAGACCATAAAACGTAATATTGTGTAGAAGTGATGTTAGGTGACTGTAAAGATTTTTTACAGTCACTTTGTTTTTTTGTTTTGGTTATACTATATATTTCGCCTATACTTTAAGTATTCTTCATTAACTTATGAAAAATGAATTTCCAGTTAAATGGTCCGTTTGCGCAAATTTTTCTATTGAAATAGCGGATCAAAAATAGAAGTTCGTCACTGAAACAAAGGAGGCTGCAATGTATAAACTACTAATCGTTGAAGATGAAAAGAATATTGCGAATACATTAAAGAACCATTTTGAAAAATATAATTATATTTGCTATATTGTAGAGGATTTTGAAAGGGTACTTGATATTTTTCAAGAATTCCAACCGCATCTCGTCATAATGGATATTAATCTTCCCGCCTTTGATGGCTATTATTGGTCACGAAAAATTAGGCAAGTCTCAAATTGCCCCATTACGATACTTTCTGCCCGTATGAGTGAGTTAGATCAAGTATATGGTATTGAAAATGGAGCAGATGACTTCATCACAAAACCTTTTTTAATGGATGTAGTCTTAGCAAAAATAAATGGACAAATACGTCGGGTCTACGGCGAATATGCAGAGGATTTGCAAACCCGAATATTGAAAGTCGGAAATACAACATTAAATTTAGAGACGATTCGATTAAGCACACCCGAACATGAGACGATATTGACTATAAAAGAACTTCAGTTATGTTCTGTGCTTTTTGAAGCATCCCCGAATGTTGTGACGAGACAACAACTACTTTCAGCAATTTGGGATGATGATACATTCGTTGAAGAAAACACACTAACAGTGAATATTGTACGTTTACGCAAAAAGTTAGAAGCTATTCATTCATCGCTATCCATCACAACCATTCGAGGAATTGGCTATCAAGTAACGGAGAATAGCTTATGAAGCTTTTTTTTCGTGATCATATAAGTTTTATCATCCTGTACATTCTAACGATGATTTGCTTACCAATTATTATTCACCGACTAGATGACTTGAGCAATCATTATGCATACTTTATCTATCTATCGATCATTTTATTAGCCATTCTTCTGTTAATTCGATATATACGACGCAAAAAAATGTATGCACATTTGAATGGTAATGGATTCGAGGCAAATGATTTATTGATTCACCTTCCCCAATCTCCGGTTGAAAAGGCATATGCAAATCAAATGCAGTTCATTCATTCGCTTTTTCTATCACAAGAGGAAGATCACAAAGATCGTTTACATGAACAGCAATTAATGATTTCCCAAACTGTTCATCAAATGAAAACACCGCTTTCCGTGATTCAATTACTCATACAGACGAATCAATTAAAAGAACCGGATTTATTTTTAGAATGGCAAAAAGTAAAAAAAGAATGCGATAAAGTAAATTTCTCTCTAAATCAACTATTAACGTATAGTCGTTCATCCCAACTACTATCTGATTTAAAGATTGAACCGATATCCTTAAATAATGTCGTCCAAGAAGTTGTTAACGATTTAAAAGATTACTTTATTGAGATGGAAGTATACCCAAAAAGTGCACTCGAAGAAAACATCATCATTTATTCTGATCGTAAATGGCTCAGAGTTGTTATCTACCAGCTACTCAGCAATGCTGTCAAATATGGTGAAGAGAAGTCCTTCGTTCACATTCATTTTGAAAACGGTCAGTTATGGATCAAGAACAAAGGCGAGACGATACCAGAAAGTGAAATTAACCGTGTATTTGAATTGTTTTACACCGGAACAAAGGGACGCATCCAAGGTGAAGCGACTGGTATCGGACTCTATTTAGTCAAAAAAATACTTTCTACGCTGCACCATCCATACACGTTAACCTCTGCTCATAATGAAACGACCTTTATGATTGATTTTTCCGGAAGTAAAGACGGCTACTAATAAGGTGGCCGTTTTTTATATGACAAATTTGTCAGATTGCTGTCATGTTCAAAGATTTTATGGAGAGAACGGTTTGTTTATACTAAATGTATCAAAAAGGAGTGAAACCGTAATGTCACATACAATTTTACAAGTAAAGCAACTACAAAAAGAATATACGGGTGAAATCACATATAAGGCATTAAAAGGCATCGATTTTCATTTAGGAGAGAATGAATTTGTTGCGGTAATGGGTCCATCCGGCAGCGGAAAGACAACCTTCCTTAATTGTATTTCCACTATCGATCGCCCTTCAAATGGTTCAATCATCATCAATTCAAAAGATCCGTATGGATTAAATGATGATGAATTAGCAAAGTTTCGACGTTCAGAATTAGGCTTTGTCTTTCAAGATTTTAACCTTGTCCACACCTTGACAGTAGAGGAGAATATTTTGCTTCCTTTAACACTTGATTCTGTATCGGAGAAAGAAATGAAACAAAGATTAGAGAGAACGGTAGACTTTTTAGGAATTGAGGCTTTATTGAAAAAAAGAACGTTTGAAATTTCTGGCGGTCAGAAACAACGGGTGGCGATTGCGAGGGCCGTTATTCATAACCCTAAATTATTATTAGCGGATGAACCGACAGGAAACTTGGATTCTAAATCTGTAAATGGTGTGATGACTTTATTTGAATCGATCAACAAAACCTTTAATACATCCATTTTAATGGTGACACATGATGCATACGTTGCAAGTTTTGCGGAGCGTGTCATCTTCATACAAGACGGAATTCTCTATAATGAGATACACCGTGGCAAAAACAAACAGCAATTTTACCAAGAAATTATGGACACACTCACGTTTTTAGGTGGTGGCCAGCATGAATTTTAATCATATTGTAGTTCAAAATATTTTGAGGGATAAGTCGACATACATTTCCTACTTTTTAAGCAGTGTGTTTTCAATAGTAGTCTTTTTCCTATTTTCAATTACAGCTTTTCATCCAATGATGGCGGAATTGGATACAACAAGTACCTTAGGAACAACAATGGTGCTAGCCAGCTTCTTTATTTACGTTTTTTCCTTTATCTTTATCATCTATTCGTTGTTCGCTTTTTTGAAAAAGAAAACAAAAACATTAGGTACTTTTATGATGATGGGTGCATCCATGAGGCAAATCCGCAAAATGGTTTTCAGAGAAAATATGATCATTGCTGTTGCAGCGATTATCACAGCAATTGTAGGAGGGTTAATTGTTGCACCATTATTTTTAATGGTTGCCAAAAAGATATTGCGTGCTGAAGTGTTTGGAATGTATATTCCGATCCAAGCCATTCTCATAACGATCGTTTTATTTTCTCTATTATTTTTGATCGTTACTAAAGTTATGACATGGATGATAAAAAAAGAAGATGTCGTTCAACTATTAAAAGCAGATATTACACAAGAAAAGCTCACGAAACCAGCACCATTTAAATTGATCGTATCCATTATGGTCAGTGTTATTTTGCTCTTTTCGATGATAAGGGAAATGAATTGGGTGGAATCCTTTGGAATTCTCCCTTACATTGCATTGTTTATTAGTCTTTTATTGGCTATTTACTTTACAGTCACACAAGGAATGTTATTCACCATCCGCGTGTGGCAAAAACATCCATCGTATTTCAGAAAAACCAATATGCTTTTTGTTTCGAATTTAAAGGCAAAAGAGCGTTCACATGCCCATATCATTTATTTATTAACGATCTTACTATTAGGTACCTTTGTCTTTACAAGCGTACTTTACAGCTCTTACTACAATGTAGAGGAAAAAACAGAATCGCTCTATCCTTATAGTTTCCAATATACGTCACTACCAGGTAACGAATTAGAAGCTCAAAAAGATCGAACCTTTATTGAAGAGACCTTAGATGAAGCAGGTAATTACGAGGCATACTATTCTGCCTTTAAAACCGATGAAAAGCGTAGGATTGCTTTTATGTCCGTTACGAATTTCAATCAATTGGGCCAGCATGAGCCTTTAACATTAAACGATCATGAGTATTTTGTTGCTGCTGGTCATGAAGGTGTTCAACCTAATGAAGAATCCATTCATGATTACCCATTTGGAAACCTAATCGTTACGGGTATTGAAAAGAGAAATATTTTAACATCCGGGTTACAAAATGTATATTATATCGTTTCGGATGAGGTATATGAGGCGATTGAGTATCCAGTTTATCAAATATTTGCTTATGAATTGGATGATTGGACAAACAAGATCGATGTCGCGAATACGATTTCATCTAAGATTACTACAGATTCTGATCGACGCTTAATGGCATCTAAAATTGAATTATATGAAGTAGAGAAGTTTGTAAAAAGCATAATGTTCTTCATTGGCTTTATGCTTAGCTTAATTTTTATGAGCGCCGCAATGAGTATACTGTATTTTTACCTGCAAACATCTCTTGAACAAGAAAGAGAAAAGTTTTTAGGCATTAGAAAAGTTGGTTTATCCATGAAAGAACTATCAACTGTTGTAACAAAAGAATTGGTAACCTTAATTTTTATCCCTTTTACAATTGCAGCCCTTATTTTATTTGCAACATTACTCGGCATGCATAACCATATCTCGTTGGCATTTTATCAATTAACTGCAATGGGCTTAGGTATAATTTTACTGCTGTTTCTAATAGGCTTTTTCTTTATTCGGAAGGGTTATTTAAATAAACTTATGATTTAATGGGGTTAAGTATATTATCTTAAAGAGTGCGAAATGGTTTAATCGCACTCATTTTTTTATATGTTATGAAACAGTAGGATTCCTCCTCTATTTTCACTCCCCTGACAGCTTCCTCCTGCCAAATATGAAATAGTAGTAGATAGATGAAACGATGTAAAGACCTGCCGTAATGGTAAACGCAAACGCGTATCCCCAATAAGCTCCTTGCGCAACGACTAAGCCTGTAGCAATCGGCCCCATCGTAGCCCATCCCAAGTTAAACACCATTTGGTTCATCGAATTCGCCAATCCTTTATATTTATCCGACACGACTTCCATCGCAACCGCACTTTGAATCGGATTTCCAGCATTCATTAGCGCTTGCCTTAACAAAAATCCTAATGAGGCCAACATAAGAGACGTCGTATAGGCCGTCAAAAGCAGAAACGGAATGGACAGCATCTGAAATAAAATCAACGCCTTCACTTTCCCAATCTTCTTTGAAAGTGCTGGACCAATCATCGCAGCTACCGCTGTCATCGCGGAGCCCATTGACAAAACAAAGCCAATATAAGAATTTGTAGCATCAAAACGGTTCGCAAAATACAAATTCAAATAAGGGACAACTAAACCGGAACCGAAGCCGATCAGCAAATTAGCGAATGAAAAATGGAAAATAACAATTAAATTTCTCTTTAAACGATCCTCTAATTGATCGATCTTACCTCCATCAGAAAGTAGCGGTGCAGCTTTCTCTTCTTTCGCATTCTTTTCTTGCAGCTTAAAAAATGGAAGTAACCCTGCCGTGAAAATGGCCGCACCGCAAAGCAATGAATAGCGGATTGCTTCTGTCGTACTAATTTTCATAACAGTTTCCAATACATCTGCGATAACTCCGCCGAAAAAGCTTCCCGCTACGTTCGCAATCGTTACGACCGCAAAGTTGACACTGAATAAAGTTACCCGTTCAGCAGGAGACGAGTTTTCGGCTAAAAATGGAATACCCGAAACTTGGACGAATGCCATAAATAACCCCGTCAAAAATGCTGCAGTAATGATCGGGGTCTCCGCAACAGCAATGCCCCTATAAAATAGTGTCGTTACCGTCAATACAGCGCCGCCCACAATCATCCATTTCCGCCCGAATTTATCGCTTAAAAATCCCGCAGGAACTAACATAATTGCCGAAGCCATCGCTGTCATTGAAATCACTTTTCCATTTACCGTCTCCGGCATCCCGAGCTCCCGAATATACAAATTATACATAACCATAAAAACACCCATCCCGATTTGGATCAGTGCATTTCCGATAATAAAAAGCTTTACATTCCGGTTGAAAGAGGAAAATTTGCGTCCCCATTCAGTGAACCATTTCATCCACATTTCCAACTTTCCACAAAATATATTTCGATACTCTAAATATACTTGTTTACAAACTCTTTCGCAACGGAATTTTCATTGAAATCAAACCTTTGGAAACATACTCATTTTCATAGAAATACGTACAAAATTGTACACTGGTATTCCATAGCCTATCGGTCAATATGCTTCAAAGGTTCATGCGATGAGGGTTACAAGCTCATAAATACCTTTCTAAACGCATAACTATTAAAAAATACGCATAAAGCCTGTCGAAAACGTATAACTGGAAAATACCGCGCATAAAATGCTGGCAAGCTTTCATAACCCCAAAGAATAACGCATATATCTCTTGCAAAGCGCATAATCCCCTTGTAAAGCCACATAAATATTTCAAAGGTGCATAAATTGGTTAATAGCTGTGTCCATAGAGTCGTTTTGACATGGATATTTAGTGATCTTGCCAATACAGAGGGGTATGGTAGGGCTTTTTAGGTTAGGAGAAAGCATCATGTTAGGCGGAAGAGAGCGGATTTATGCGTTTTTGCTGTAATTTATGCGGTCCCCTGTCTGTCTTTGTGGGACGAAGATATGGTTATGCGGAAGAGAGCGGATTTATGCGTTTCTGCTGCAATTTATGCGTTCTCCTGTCTGTCTTTGCGGGGCAATGACAAGGTTAGGCGGGAGAGAGCGGATTTATGCGCTTCTGTAGCAATTTATGCGGTCCCCTATCTGTCTTTGCGGGGCGAAGATATGGTTAGGCGGAAGAGAGCGGATTTATGCGCTTCTGTAGCAATTTATGCGTTCCCCTGTCTGTCTTTGCGGGGCGATGACAAGGTTAGGCGGGAGAGAGCGGATTTATGCGCTTCTGTAGCAATTTATGCGGTCCCCTATCTGTCTTTGTGGGGCGAAGATATGGTTATGCGGAAGAGAGCGGATTTATGCGTTTCTGCTGCAATTTATGCGTTCTCCTGTCTGTCTTTGCGGGGCAATGACAAGGTTAGGCGGGAAAGAGCGGATTTATGCGTTTTTGCTGTAATTTATGCGTTCTCCTATCTGTTAATGTGTAGAAAGTAATTTTACGCGAATAGCAATCTGAATTGCTGTAAAAAGTGTTGTTCTCCCTATTAGCGTTTTATAGATTGTAGCAAGCTAACGCAAAAAGGCCCGGCTAAACCGGACCTTTTACATTTTACCCTACTTTTGCTCCATTGTTCGTTTGCAATTTATACATTTGTGCATATTGCCCGCCAAGCGATAACAATTCATCATGAGTGCCTTGTTCGACAATTTCACCACGGTCCAATACTAAAATGCGATCTGCATTTTTAATAGTTGAAAGTCTATGGGCGATAATGAACGTCGTGCGCCCCTTCTTCAGGACATCCATGGCATGCTGGATGATTTCTTCGGTTTCTGTGTCGATGTTAGAAGTTGCTTCATCCAAAATTAAGATTGCCGGATCGAAGGCCAATGCTCGTGCGAACGAAATAAGTTGCCGCTGTCCAGAGGATAAGGTGCTGCCCTTTTCGATAACCGGCTCATCTATACCGCCTGGCAAATGTTTCAACACGCGTTCTCCTCCGACCGCATCAAGTGCTTCCTGGACCTTTTCCCGGGAAATGCTCTCATCACCTAAACTAATATTCGATTCAACAGTGCCGCTGAACAAATAAGGGTCTTGCAATACGATTCCCATATGATCACGGATCGTTTGCCTCGATATTTCACCTATATTCATGCCGTCAATTGTAATTTTCCCTTTCGACACATCGTAGAAACGGAAGAGCAAGTTCATAATTGAGCTTTTCCCTGAGCCGGTATGACCGACTAATGCTACAGTCTCCCCTTGCTTCGCTTCGAATGATATATCTTTCAAAACATATTCTTCATCTTTATAAGCGAACCAAACATTCTCAAATCGGACATTTCCACGATATCGTTCAATCTTTTCATCGCTGACCGGTTCCCCGCTCCGATCCATTAAATCGAAGACACGCTCCGCTGCAACTAAAGAATGCTCAAGACGCGCAAATTGGTTAACCACCCCAGTAATCGGGTTGAATAAACGGGTAATATAATCGACGAATGCATAGAGCATACCGACAGTGACGATACTTTCAGCATTTATTGAAGCACCGCCAAAATACCAAATTAAAAACACAAACGCCAAAGAACGAATAATATCGACTAAGTTATGCGATGTCGCAGCTTCCACTTTCAACAGTTTGCTTTGATAATGATAATGCTGTTCGTTCAATTCATTGAACTCGCCATCCATTTGCTTTTCTCGGCGGAAAGCCTGAATGATTGTCATTCCGTTGATTGACTCATTGATCATCGCATTCATTTCACTGTTTTTGCTTCGGATAATATGATTCACTTTCGCTGCAAATCTTCTGTATAGCTTCATCCAAATGTAAAGGACCGGCAATACGAACAGCGTGATGGCTCCCATTTTAGGATCCAAATAAAACAATGCAATGAAAATCCCTAACATATACATACCGCTAATTGCAAATTGTGAAACGACGGTTACATACAGGTTCCGTATTGCTTCCGTATCATTTGTAATCCTTGCCACCACTTTACCTGCAGGCAAATTATCAAAATAGCGGATTGGCAATGTTTGTATATGGCTGTACAACTCATTGCGCATTTTTTGGATAATCCGGTTCGCCGCATTTTGCAATAAAAGATATTGAAAATATCTCAATACCGCTGTCACCAATGCCAAGCCGAAAAATACTGCCAATAGTTTGGCAATCGGTTCAAAATTGATCGACTGATCGATTGAAGTCGCAATATGATCATCGATAATTTGCTTTGCAATCATTGGCCCCATCAAATCTGCGCCGACTGCGAAAGCTAGCAGGATTAGCCCTGCAATTAATAACTTTTTATAATCCAACGCATATTGAAGTAATCTTCTTCCCGTTCCCATCTTATTCAACCTCCCCGATCTGCTGGCGGTCGAACTGTTCTTTGTACCATCCGTTATTCGCAAGCAAGTCTTCATGTCTTCCTTCTTCAATGACACGTCCATCATCTAAGACAATGATCCAATCCGCATGCTGAATTGCAGATAAACGATGCGTCGTAATGATCGTCGTCTTTCCTGAACGCTCCGCCTGAATATTTTCGATGATTTTTGCTTCTGTCTTCGCATCGACTGCGGACAGTGAATCATCTAAGATAAGAATTTCAGGGTTTTTAACAAGAGCACGTGCGATTGAAATCCGTTGTTTTTGACCGCCCGATAACGCAACGCCTTTTTCTCCTACAAGTGTATCAAGGCCAGACGGCAACATTTGCAAATCCTTCTTAAAATGCGATAGGCGGATTGCCTCTGCAATGTCCTCTTCAGTTGCATCCGGCCTGCCGAATAATATGTTGTCACGGACAGATCGAGAAAATAAGACATGATCCTGCGGAACATAGCCGATCCAATCCCGGACTTGATCCTTTTTCAATGAACGCAAAGAAATGTCTGAGAATGAAATTTCTCCGTCCCCAACAGGATACTCCCGCAACAATTGCTTGATGAAAGTTGTTTTCCCGCTGCCGGTCTTTCCAACAATCCCTAAAGTTTGCCCTCTTTCTAACCGCAACTGGATATGATCCAAATTGACCGCATGAGACATCGGATAAGTGAAGCTTACATCGTCAAAGCCAACACTTTCCGGTTGGTCGACATTCGAAGGCTCAACTGGGTCTTTCACATCTTCTTCATACTCTAAAGTTTCCATTACGCGGTCCAATGAGGCATTCCCTCTTTGCAAAACGTTGATCAATTCTCCGATCGCAAACATCGGCCAGACAATCATGCCTAAATAGACATTGAACGTAACCAAGTTCCCTAAAGTCATGTCGCCAATCGACACTAAGTATGCCCCATATCCTAAACCAATCATATACGTCAATGCGGTAAACACTTTCGAAAAAGGCATAAAGAGCGCATCGATCTTTTCCACATGCATATTTTTTTGATAAACATCCTCTGTCATTTCAGCAAAGCGCTTTTCGGTTTCTCGCTCCTGTACATAGGCACGGACTACACGTACACCTGCAACCGCTTCAAGGACATTGTCATTCAGATCGCCGAACGCTTGCTGCGCTGTCATATAGCGTTCATGAATTTTCCTTCCTAATACTTGTAAAATATAAGCTAATATCGGCAACGGTAAAATTGCCGCAAGCGTCAGCTTCCAGGAAACAACGAATCCCATTGTAATGATTAAAGTACCTAAGTAAGCCGTCGAATCAACTAAAGTCATAATGCCAAAGCCGGCTGTTTCCGAAATTGCCCGTAAATCATTTGTCGATCTGGCCATCAAGTCGCCTGTCTTATTCTTTTCATAAAACGTCGGGGTCATTTTCAAGAAATGGCGCATGAGCCTCGTTCTCAGCTGCCTCTCAATAACATAGGCACCGCCGAAAAGTTGATATTGCCAAACGAAATTTCCTGCATACGAAATCGCCATTATCGTAAACATTGCGCCGATGAAAATAACTAACAGTCTTGACGTCATCGTATCTGTATGAATTGCATCAATCGCTTGCCCGATAATCCAAGGCGGCAAAATGACAAGTACGTTGGCTAACATTAGCAAAATTAGCGCAACCGTGTAACGCTTGCGATTCTCTTTGAAAAACCACTTTAATTTAAATAATACAGAAAACATATTTGTCTACCCTCTTCCTTCTTCAGTAACAACTATCCACTTTCAATAGATTCCTTTTTTAAAATTTTCCGTAGCTGCATCATCATTGTCATACCGCAGCACTCCTTTCCCAATGATTAATTTATGTTGCACGCATAGCGTGAAAACACCGAATTTTCTTTACAAAGAAAGATTAAAAAACACACGCCTCCTATAATAAGCGTGTGCTCGTAAAAAAGGACGGTAAATGTACCATCCTGTTTCAATTATTTTTACAAAATTGTTATCCAGTTCGGTACGGATTTTTTATTGAATTTTTGTGAAACAACGATTTGTACTTTTTTCATTTTCCGCACCTCCTGCACTATTTCGTTTTTCGAATAATTCTACATTACCGAACTGTTTTTCATTTGTCAATGCATTTTTTAACTAGTTTTATATCTCATTCATCGGGTATGGACTGTCATACCCTTTTCAGCTCAATTAAGGGGAAAGAATAGCATGAACAATATGTATGTTCATCCATTGATTGCTATTCCTCTTTTTTCTGTTTCTCCCCACGGCAAATTCACATTATATGTCTACAAGGTTGGCATTGCAGCAATAATTATTGCAGTGCTAACCCTCTTTCTTTTCCTTCATAATAGCCACGACTTTCTCCTTATCGTTTTATTTTTCATCTCAGGCAAAACCATTTGTTTTTTTCTTTCAAATAAATTATCATAATCTTAACTAACTATTTTATCCTTACAGGAGGTGTACACTTTGTTCTACCCCTCATTTGGGCGATGGGCAAAGTAAGTCTATTTGGAAATTGCCATACGATTGGCAGCATTTGCTGCCTTGATCGCACTCACCGCATTTTTTGTTGCGAGCGAATTTGCAATCGTGAAAGTAAGAACAACACGGATTAACCAGCTTGTTGCAGAAGGTAACCGTAAAGCTATAACGGCCAAAAAAGTTGTAGGAAATTTAGATGAGTATTTATCCGCCTGCCAATTAGGGATTACTATAACTGCTTTGGGGCTTGGTATGTTAGGAGAGCCTACTGTAAAGCTGCTTCTTAAACCGTTGTTTTCATATTTTGATTTAGCCCCGAATGTGGCAACGATACTCTCATTCGCCATCGCATTCACAGTTGTGACATTTTTACATGTCGTTGTAGGTGAATTGGCTCCTAAAACAATAGCAATTCAGCGTGCCGAAGCCATCACTTTATCCGTTGCACGGCCGCTAATACTATTTCATAACATTATGTATCCCGTTATAAAAGGGATGAACGGCTCTGCAAGATTAATCGCCCGCCTCTTAGGGTACAAAACTGTTTCAGAATCCGAAGTCGTCCATTCAGAAGAAGAATTACGAATGATTCTGTCAGACAGTCTAAAAGGCGGAGAAATCAACCAGTCCGAATATAAATTTGTCAATAAGATTTTTGAGTTTGACGATCGTGTCGCGAAAGAGATCATGGTGCCAAGGACAGAAATGATGACAATTGATAAAGATATGAGCATGCGTGAAATGTTTGAAATGGTCGGTGTTGAACAGTACACACGCTATCCTGTCACAGATGGCGATAAGGACCACGTCATCGGTCTTGTCAATATGAAAAATCTTTTAACCGCATACATTAAAGACTCGGCAACAGGCGAGCAGAAAATTAGCGAATATGTCCAGCCCGTCATAAAAGTGATTGAAACGATGCCGATCGGTGATCTGCTCCTAAAGATCCAGCGGGAAAGAATCCATATGGCGATATTAATGGATGAATACGGCGGTACATCCGGTCTTGTAACAATTGAAGACATATTGGAAGAAATCGTCGGAGAAATCCAAGATGAATTCGATATGGACGAGGTTCCGGAAGTTCAAATGATCAATAAAGACCACTATATATTAGACGCTAAAATGTTGATTGAAAATGTCAACGAAGTGCTCGATATTGATATTGACGAAGAAGATATCGACACGATTGGCGGCTGGTTCATGTCAGAACGTTTCGAAGCCGTACCAGGCGAGAAAATCATTGAACAAGGCTATGAATTTACAGTTAAAGATGTCGAAGGCCATCATATCCTGTACTTGGAAGCCATGAAACATAGCGATAAAGAAGTGAAAGGTACAGCAGACCTTTCCATCGAATCGTAATAGAAAAGCATCCATCTTTCTGTAACAGGTTCGGTTGATGGGAAGAACACATAAGAATACATCCCAACTATCAACTATCGCGTATCGTTCACAACCGAATTGACAGTTGAAAAGCAAGAAAAAATGCTTAGGTTTTTTATGCCTAAGCATTTTTTCTTGCCCTATCCTTTGTTCCACAAACGTTTCCGACTGCAGCTACAGACTAAATCGTTAATTATCTAAATCATCGTCAAGCCATGATTTCTTATTTACTCCTTGGTCGGATGGTTTTTCGAGAGATTGCCCTAAAACCGACCTGTTAATTCCATCTTTGACAGCTTTAAAAATCACAAGATATAGAATGAATAACCCTACAATCCAAAGAACAAGCATACCGAAAACCTGACTTGCCATTTTTTATCACTCCAGTTCCTGTCTGGCTCCGTTTGTTAAATAAGCCGTCCTCTTATCAACAATTTTAGCACAAAGGCCCTTGTCCTCTTCGATGTTATCAATTATTTTGTGATTACTTACAAAGAAACTATTCTAACTTCAATGAACAAGCATTTTTTCATTGCAATTAACAGGTACACATAAATTTATATGCTAATTCATTGACCATTTGTAATGCTATTTCCTATCGATATTCGCCTTAAACATTGATATATCAACAAAAATAGGGACACCAATTCAAGTATGATTTGCGTCCCCATATACTATGCTTTTTAACGTTTTCTTTCGTGTACCGAATCCAGAGCAGTGCAATGCTGATAAAGTCCAATCCTCTTTTTCTTTAATCCTTTTTATATTCTACATGGTATACGTCATGTCTGCGGTCTTTTAGCTGTTTAACAGTGCCGTCCTGCCTTTGACGACGAAGTATTTCAAGATCCACATCGCCAATCAATACCGTCTCTAAATTGGCATTCGTTTCGCCAACAATTCCATCCCTCGCGAATTCAAAATCCGATGGGGAAAAAATGGCCGATTGCGCATATTGAATATCCATATTCTCCGTTTGAGGCAAATTACCTACCGTGCCGGAAATGACTGTGTAAATTTGGTTTTCGATTGCTCGGGCTTGCGCACAGTAACGAACGCGTAAATAGCCTTGCCGGTCTTCTGTGCAAAATGGTGTAAAAATAATATTTGCCCCTTTATCGGTCGCAATGCGGGCAAGCTCTGGAAATTCAATATCATAGCAAATTTGAATAGCAATTTTCCCACAGTCCGTGTCAAATACACGAACCGAGTCGCCTTGGCTAATTCCCCACCATTTCCGCTCATTTGGTGTAATATGAATTTTATACTGCTTTTCAATTGAACCGTCCCGACGGAACAAATAGGCGATGTTATATACTTCCTCATCCTCTTCTTCAACAAAGTGTGATCCTCCGATAATGTTCACATTGTATCGAACCGCCAAATTGGTGAATAACTCGATGTATTGTGGAGTGAACTCCGTTAACCTGCGGACTGCCCGGCTCGGGGAAGGCTCGTCCAAGAAAGACATCAGCTGCGTCGTAAAGATTTCCGGGAAGACTACAAAATCGGAATTGGCGTCTGATGCAACATCGACAAAGTACTCACATTGATTTGCCATCTCTTCAAATGAAGAGATCTTCCGCATTAAATATTGCACGACACATATACGAACTGGATAACTCGTCTTATAATGCCGCTTCGTCGTCGCTTTATAATCAACATTATTCCATTCCATTAATGTTGCATATTTCTTAGATGCCTTATCATCAGGCAAGTAATTCGGATTAATGCGCATCAATGTAAAATCATTCAATAGTTGAAACGTCAACACAGGATCGTAAATCTTATGCCTTGTAACTGCTTCTACATATTCCCTTGCAGACATTTCATTCGCATACTGATAGTAATTCGGAATCCTGCCACCGATAATAATCGACTTTAAGTTCATCCTTTGGGCAAGTTCCTTCCTTGCATCATATAGCCGCTGCCCTACTTTCATCCGTCGATAATCGGGATGGACCATCACTTCAATACCGTACAGATTATAGCCCTCAGGATTATGGTTCGTTATGTAGCCGTGTGCCGAAATATCATCCCAAGTATGTCGATCATCGTATTCATCAAAGTTAATCATTAAACTCGAACACGAGCCGATAATTTCACCATCCAACTCGGCAACGATTTGCCCCTCAGGGAAAATGGCCAAATGGCTCTTCAAATGCTCTTCCTCCCAAGGCTCCATCCCGGGAAAGCAAATTTCCTGCATACGCAAAATCTTTTCAATATCCTTTTCTTCCATCTGTCGGATAATCATACTCATTTCAAATGAAGATAAATCAAATTCCTCGCTCATCTTTCATCACCTCTCTCCATGTTTACCCAAGTTACGGCTAAAAAGTCAAGGAGAGTGAATATTTTACATGGTCCCATCCACACACTATAATCATATATAAGTCTTTGATACAGGAGTTGAACAGATGCCAAAACGATTGGAAAATAGCCTGTTATTTATCTTTACAGTTTCCTTGATTGCAACATTAGGTTCATTGTATTTTTCCGAAGTGCGCGGCTTTGAACCTTGTACATTATGTTGGTATCAAAGGATCCTAATGTATCCGCTTATATTAATTTCAGGAATCGCTTTAATTCAAAAAAATAGTAACATTGCATTGACGACAGCATTATTTTCTCTCATTGGCGGTTGCATGTCGCTCTACCATTATAGTATACAAAAACTTAGCTTTTTGAAGGAAAGTGCCCCTGCATGCGGGAATGTCCCTTGTACGGGACAATACGTCAATTACTTAGGGTTTATTACAATTCCATTTATGGCCCTACTAGCTTTCATACTTATTTTCATTACAAGCCTGTTCATGATGAAATGGCAAAAGGAGTTTACAAAATGAAGAAATTGCTTATTATCGGGGGAGTCATCGTTGCGATTTTTGTTTTAATCGTCGTCTTGACGAATCAATCAAACAAAGAGAAACTGAAAGATAACCCTTACGGAACGGATAACTTATCTAAATCAACAATCGCATTAATCGGCAATGAAAACTATAGCAACATCGTACTTCCAGAAGATTTATATGACAAGGTGTCTTCCGGGGAATCAGTGACGGCATACTTCTTTTCTCCAGAATGCCAATATTGCCAACAAATGACGCCAATCCTAATGCCTTTGGCAAAAGAGGAAGGCATCCATATTTACCAATTCAATATGTTGGAGTTTGGAAAAGAAGCGCAACCTTATGGCGTTAAATCTTGGCCAACGCTCATCCATTATGAAGACGGTAAAGAAGTCGGCAGAATGTCAGGTTTGCCAAATAATCCTGAAGAAGATATTAAAGCTTTCTTTGATCGCTATGTTAATAAATGAGGAATAATCCAATGAACTATTTTCACTATGTAGTAGATGAAGAAGAGCTGACAATTGAAAAGCTGCTACTTGACAAGTGGAAAATCGGCAAAAAAACTGTCCATCAAATGCGAATGGACAAGGCGGTGACAGATCCTTCCGGCGAACCGGTTGATTGGCGGATTCCTTTGCCTCTAAATGCTGTTTTACATTTTCACTTTCATGCGAAATCCGACTATGAACAAGATGATGTAAGTGGAGTCGACATACTTTTCGAAGATGAGCATATAATCGCTGCCGTAAAACCCGCAGGCATTTCGGTCCATCCGAATGAAAAAGATAATGGCGGTACGTTCATGAATGCAATGATGAAATCTATCGCGACGAATGGCGGAGAATACGTAGAGCATATCCATCGTTTAGATCAGGGGACTTCCGGCATTATTCTATGTGCAAAGCATCCAATTGCTAAATCGATCATGGATCGGAAATTGGAGCAGCATGAAGTGACGAGAATTTATCATGCAGAAGTTGAAGGGGTCATGAAGCGAACGAAAGGCGTGCTCAATTATCCGATCGGGCGCGATCGGCATCATTCTACGAAACGAAGAGTATCCCCATCTGGCCAAAAAGCGACTACCCATTTTCGCGTGATGGAGAGAAGGTCTGATTCCACGACGGTTGAAGCCTCATTAGTAACTGGCCGAACTCATCAAATCCGTGTACATTTTTCACATATTGGCCACCCCGTTGTTGGCGATACGTTATATGATGGCAGTCCAACTGAGGACGGGCAGTATCGATTGGCAGCGAAAAAGATTTCATTCGAACATCCAATTACAGAAAAACCGATTACAATTGAATGGATCGTATGAAACAAAGTATCTTTTCACTATATCTACAGTCTTTTTAAAGGTTTGTAGTCATGAGATATATGTTTGCCCAGCTTGGCTTGAAAACGCTTGTCAAGGAAGGCAACCTAAATATGCTTAATCGTAAAGCTGCCTTAATTTCTGCAAAGAACGCAGAAATTAAGGCAAATCGAACCAACTCTTTGCTGTTCGATTCGCAGTATGCGAGCGTTTGTCAACAATCTGAAACAAGCCGGACCCTCAACAGGACTCCGGCTTGTTTTTATGAGAATGATAATTGCCTTATGCCATTTTCCAGGCGTAAGTCCACTTCTTTCGCGTCATCAATATGATCAACAATCAGTGCATGCGCTTCGCTGAATAATGAATTGGCATCCGATAGCTCCATTTTCACCCGCTCCGCCAATTTCTTCTGCTCTTCAATCATTTCCTGAATTGCTGTAATATCTATTTTGCTTTCTTCAACAGTACCTAAGATCCGCTCCATTTTTTCTGCTGTTGCCATGCTGACGGTAATGCCTTTTTCAATAAGAGCTGCACTTTTCTTCGTTGCAGCAAGAGCTTGTTCAATTTCATCCCGCAACGCATTCGTCAGCGTTTGAATATTCGCTGTGCTGTCAGATGTGCTTTCTGCCAATTTACGAACCTCTTGCGCGACGACAGCAAATCCTTTTCCTGACTCCCCTGCTCTTGCGGCTTCGATGGAAGCATTCAATGCCAATAAATTCGTTTGTGCAGCGATATCTTCAATGACACCGACGATGGATTGGATTTCAACGGAACGTTCACTTAAATTCGACATATTCTTTTCGGAAGACTGGATTTGACTACCTAACTCCTTAATTACACCTGCTGTCGCATGGACTTCTTTCGTACCTTCAGTAGCCTCTTCTACCATTCGCTGCGCTTTTTCTTCCAAAGAATAGCCTTTCTCATATAACTCATTTGATTTTTCAGTAGATTGTTCGCTTAATTCGCCAACATTGTCAAATTTCTTTTCAATTTCTGTTACTGCATCCCCTAAAACAGTATGCTGTGCATTCACTTTCTCATGCTGGTCAACAGCTGCATGCAACTCGTCCTTCAACTCGCGCAGTCGATCCATCTCTTCAGCTTTTTTATTGGCATATTCAGATTTTAATTTTTCAATTTCCTCAATTAATACAGCACCATTTTTTTCTGTTTTTTTACTTCTGAACAAAACAATTCCTCCCTATTACTCTGTCATCTACTCTTAGTATACTATGAATTGTGAGGAAAGGCTCAGGTTCAAAAGTCACATTTATAGTGTGTCATATTTTTCGGGATTAGTCCCTGTTCGTTCATCCATATTCAGTGCATTGATCGTCATCATATCTTCGAGTGTAAGCTCAAAATCCGCCACTTCGATGTTCTCTTTAATTCTCTTAGGAGTGACGCTTTTCGGGATGACGACTAATCCATTTTGCAAATGCCACCGGATGATGACTTGGGCAGTCGTTTTGCCATGCTTCGCCGCAATATGGAGCAAAGTTGGATGCTCCATTAACTTTCCTCTCGCTAGAGGAGACCAAGAAGTGACAACGATTCCGTGTTCCGCACAAAATTCCCTTAGCGGTTCCTGCGTAAGCCTTGGATGAACTTCAATTTGATTCACCATTGGCTGTACATTTGCCGTTTTAAAAAGCTCTTTCAAATGATGGGCATGGTGGTTGGACACACCTGTTGCTCGAATTAACTTTTCCTCGTAAAGACGCTCAATTGCACGATACGTATCTACATACTTATGAGCAACAGGCCAATGGGTCAAATAAAGGTCCAAATAAGAGACACCCAACTTTTCCAATGAAACTTCAAAGGCTCTTAATGTTTCATCATATCCTTGATCATTGTTCCAAACCTTCGATGTAATGAACAATTCCTCACGCGGAATGCCCGACTGGCGGATTGCATTTCCAGTCTCCATTTCATTCTCATAAATTGCAGCAGTGTCAATTGCTCGATAACCAACTTCCAATGCGTATGAAATAGCAGTCTCCGTCTCTTTAGGGTCAGTCATTTTGTAAACACCTAATCCTAATTGAGGCATTGCAACGCCGTTCGATAAAGTGAGCTCCTTGCGATAAATTGATGTCATGGACTTTACCTTCCTTTATCATTTTCTCTAATTGTACAATGAATAAATACTTTTTTCGAACTTGTATTAAGATAATGGTTGCTTTTCGTGTGTAAAACGAATAATATTATAAATGCATGTAAAATTGTTCGTGTTTTGAGAGGGGTATATTCACTTGTTTCAACTTAAAGAAAAAAATACAACAGTAAAAACAGAACTACTATCGGGCATGACTACTTTTTTGACTATGGTGTATATCGTTATCGTAAATCCGATCATTTTGTCTGATGCCGGCGTACCATTTGACCAAGTATTCTTGGCAACAATCGTAGCAACCGTTATAGGCACACTTTGGATGGCGTTATTTGCGAACTATCCGATTGCGATAGCTCCCGGAATGGGGTTGAATGCGTATTTTGCTTCAGTTGTTATCGCTTCAGATGGACAGCTTGATTATTTAACAGCTTTTTCTGCCGTATTCGTTGCAGGTCTTTTATTTGTACTGCTATCCTTAACATCTTTCCGTGAAAAACTCATTGAGTCCATTCCAGAAAATTTAAAGCATGGGATTACAGCAGGCATTGGACTTTTCATCGCTTTCTTAGGCTTGCGTCTTTCCGGCTTAGTTGTGTCACATGAATCGACTCTTGTAAAATTAGGTGATTTAACATCACCGCCCGTACTCTTAACATTATTCGGATTGCTCGTCACAATTGTATTAATGACTTTGAATGTTTATGGAGCCATTTTTATCGGCATGATTTTTACTGGGATTGTAGCCTTTTTCACAAAGCAATTACAATTTGAAGGAGCACCATGGAAGCTGCCCCATCTCCCCGAAGGAATTATTGTTTGGAATCCAATCGAGGCAGTAGGAGATGTGATTTCACATGGGCTTTATGGGGTTGTATTCGCATTTCTTATCGTGACATTATTTGATACGACAGGCACGATGATCGGCGTAGCAAAGCAGGCTGGTCTCATGAAAGGGAAGTCATTGCCTCGCGCAAGACATGCATTGCTTGCGGATTCAATTGCCGCAACTGCAGGCGCTATGGTTGGAACAAGCCCGACATCTGCGTATGTTGAATCTTCTTCAGGTGTTGCGGTTGGGGGACGCACTGGTTTAACGACATTGACCGTAGCTGTCTTATTCATTGGCGCAGCATTTTTCAGTCCTGTCGTCGGTGCCCTATCCAATGTCGCCGCCATTACAGCTCCTGCATTAATCATCGTTGGTAGCCTAATGATCGGCACAGTAAAGCATATCGATTGGGATTCGTTTGATGAAGCGTTCCCTGCATTTCTAGTCATTTTAACGATGCCATTAACATCGAGCATCGCAACGGGAATTGCATTAGGGTTTATCACCTACCCATTATTGAAGGTCGTAAAAGGAAAATGGAAGCAAGTTCCTGTCCTTTTATATGTTTTCGCCTTGCTGTTTGCTTACCAGCTTCTATTTTTGCCGCATTAATCATTGTTGAAACAATGTCACATTTACGTATGACAGACATTTCAATTTTAGCACGTTTAAGGTATACTATATAAAGGACTAATGATTTTACAGGAGGTACACCCGATGAAACTAATCCTTATTATGGGCGTTTGCTTCGCTTTCTTATCAGCAATTCTAACAGGCGGCTATGAAGATAAACCTGGTAAAGTGAAAAAATAAGCATCAAAAAACGGGACATGCCATGATCGGCTGTCCCGTTTTATTATTTCAAGTCCAAAAATGATTGTTGCCGCAGTGCTTCGTAAATTAATATCGCTGCTGTATTGGATAAATTCAATGAACGGATATGTTCATTCATCGGAATGCGCAAGCAATGCTCTTCATTTTCAGCAACCACTTCGTCAGGAAGCCCTGTCGTTTCCTTGCCGAATACAAAGAAGATGTCTTTCGTTGTATCTGTAAAATCAAAGGAAGAATACGTCTGCTTGCCAAACTTCGTAATGAAATAAAATTCTCCGTCCGGAAAAGCATTAAAAAATTCATTGAGTCCCTCATGATATGTGATATCGACATGTTCCCAATAATCGAGCCCTGCTCTCTTTAACATCTTATCATCTGTAGAAAAACCAAGTGGTTTGATTAAATGAAGCTTCGTGCCTGTTCCTGCACAAGTTCTTGCTATATTTCCCGTATTAGCAGGGATTAAAGGTTCAAAAAGAGCTACATGTATTGTCATTTCAAGTACACTTCCTTCACACAGTCTCGATTGCTTTTCTCATTTCACTACACACTTCTTCATTTTCTTCATTCGGTAAAGCTCTTTGCACTGCTTCGAGCCCTTCCGAGTTCCCTATTTGGCCAAGCGCCCATGCAGCTGTGCCGCGAATCATTGGTCTCGGATCTTTCTCCATTAGGCCTATTAAATCAGGTACCGCCGATTCATCTTTAAAGTGTGCGAGTGCAATGATTGCATTCCGCTGAATAGGATTTTTCCCACGCCATGAACCCGACATATGCCCATATGTCTCCTTAAATTGCCTATTGGATAAAGTAAGCATCGGTTTTAATAGCGGTTTGACCAATTCTGGTTCAGGCTGAAATGCATTTTGATGTAAATTAAATTTTCTTTTATTTTTTGGACAAATCGTTTGGCATGTATCGCAACCATAAACCCTATTTCCGATTTTTGCACGAAATTCTTCAGGAACGGATTGCTTCGTTTGCGTCAGGAATGCAATACAACGCTGAGCATTCAATTGCCCACCTTGGATTAAAGCTCCAGTCGGACAGGCGTCTAAACAAAGCGTACAGTCTCCACATTCATCCTCCATAGGCCGATCTGGCGCGAATGGGATATTCGTTATCATTTCGCCAAGATAAACATAAGACCCAAACTCCGGAGTAATAATTGAGCAATTTTTTGCGGACCAGCCGATGCCAGCCCTTTCAGCTACTGCCCGATCGACTAGCTCCCCTGTATCGACCATAGAGCGGCAATGTGCTTGCGGTACCCTTTCCTTAATATAATCTTCTAAGAGCGATAGCTTCTCCCGTAAAACCGTATGGTAATCAACACCCCAAGACGCTCTGCAAAAGATCCCTCTTCGTTCACTCTTCGTTCCTTTAGGTGGATTCTCCATTTTGGACGGATAAGCAACAGCAATAGATAAAATACTTTCAGCTTCATCTAAAAGCAAAGCAGGATTTGTCCGTTTTTCGATGTCTTCTTCTTCAAAGCCTGATTGAAACCCTAACTCTTGCTGCCGTCTAAGCCTATTTTTCATTTCACGGAATGGAGCTGCAGTCGTGAAACCGATTTTATCTATTCCAATGGCCATCGCATAATCTCGTATTTCTTGTTGTAATTGAGCGACATTCACACCAATCCGCCTCCTATATGATAAAATTGACAAAAAGAATAGTAGGGTGATCTTATTGAGATTTGATATCGAGCCAACAGTATTTGAACGGTTACCAAACTTAAAATTAGGCATTAATCATTATACCAAAATTACCGTCACAGAATCTCCCCAAATGCTAAAAGGTCGTTTGCAATTATTTCAAGAACAGCTCTTTTTTGAGTTAGAACAAAAAGAGCTCACTCAATTCTCGGGAATAAAGGAATGGCGAGATGCTTGGAAAAAGTTAGGTGCAGATCCGAACCGTTATCGTCCTTCAGCAGAAGCTCTTTTTAGAAGAGTAAAAAAGCAAAACTATTTAATGCCCTTTCATAGTGCAGTCGACTTGAATACTTTCTTTTCTCTGCAATACGAAATTCCAGCAGGTATTTACGATCTACATAAAATTGTAGGGAATATCCGACTGGACAGAGGTAGCGAAGAGGATGGATATGATGGTCTTAACGGCCGCTTCAACTCGCTTCAGAATATTTTGGTACTAAAAGATGATTACAGCCCATTCGGCAGCCCTTTCGTCGATTCGGTCCGTACAGCGGTTACTGAAGAAACGACCGATGCACTGCACATATTCTTCATTCGTCCGTTAATGGAAGCTGAAGAAGCATATAAGCTAACAGAAGCATGCGGGAATATGTTCACTAGCATTAGCGGAGGCGATGTTACCTCCTATGTCTTACATAAAGGACAAGCAGCGATTGAGATAGACGATAGTATTGAATAATTGTTTTCTCAAAAAACGATGTGTATCCAATCTCAGGTCTCTAAGGAAAAAGCCCTTGCAACCTTGCTGCAAGGGCTTTTCAGATCCAAATAGTAAATAGAGAGAAGCTATGAAAATGAAAAAGCACAACATCTGTTGTGCTTTTTCCGTGGATACCCGAGGCCGGACTTGAACCGGCACGCCTCGCGGCATCGCATTTTGAGTGCGACGTGTCTGCCATTCCACCACTCGGGCATATAATGATAATATCCAACAGCGTACATAAAATACTGGAGGCGGCAACCGGAATCGAACCGGTGGTAAGGGTGTTGCAGACCCGTGCCTTACCGCTTGGCTATGCCGCCGTAGAAAAAGTGGAGCGGAAGACGGGATTCGAACCCGCGACCCCGACCTTGGCAAGGTCGTATTCTACCACTGAACTACTTCCGCGAAACTGGGGTAGCTGGATTCGAACCAACGAATGACGGAGTCAAAGTCCGTTGCCTTACCGCTTGGCTATACCCCAAAGCTTTAAATGGGGCGACTGAAGGGAATCGAACCCTCGAATGTCGGAACCACAATCCGATGCGTTAACCACTTCGCCACAATCGCCATAATATTAGTATTTATGTTTGACTGCATGGATGGGGCGGCTGAAGGGAATCGAACCCTCGAATGTCGGAACCACAATCCGATGCGTTAACCACTTCGCCACAACCGCCATAATATTGAGTTGCAACTGTAATGGCAGGGGCAGTAGGAATCGAACCCACACCAAAGGTTTTGGAGACCTCTATTCTACCGTTAAACTATGCCCCTGTAAAGATGGTGGTGGGGGACGGATTCGAACCGCCGAACCCGGAGGGAGCGGATTTACAGTCCGCCGCGTTTAGCCACTTCGCTACCCCACCAAGAGCATGGTGCCGGCGAAAGGACTTGAACCCTCAACCTACTGATTACAAGTCAGTTGCTCTACCAGTTGAGCTACACCGGCACGGTGATAAATATGGTGGCTCAGGACGGAATCGAACCGCCGACACAAGGATTTTCAGTCCTTTGCTCTACCGACTGAGCTACTGAGCCACATATAATGGCGGTCCCGACCGGGATCGAACCGGCGATCTCCTGCGTGACAGGCAGGCATGTTAACCGCTACACCACGGGACCTTTTGGTTGCGGGGGCAGGATTTGAACCTGCGACCTTCGGGTTATGAGCCCGACGAGCTACCACTGCTCCACCCCGCGATAATAATAGTTGTAAGACTTTTAAATCCTACGCATCCAGCTGTTTATGGGAGTTAGTTGAAATTTCCTTTTAGTAAATTTCACAAATCACATTCTGCGTTATGAGATTTGCTCCACCCCGCGATAATAATTATGGTGGAGGATGACGGGTTCGAACCGCCGACCCCCTGCTTGTAAGGCAGGTGCTCTCCCAGCTGAGCTAATCCTCCGGGTTAAAATTGCGATAAGCTTCGCATTACTGCGTCAGCTTCATTCACTCAATCAGTCACGTACCGTTGTACGCTCCTTCTTTCACTCAATCGCTTCCTTGTTCTACTCGCTTCTCCCAATTTTAACGGGAGTGCGATAAGCTTCGCATTACTGCGTCAGCTTCATTCGCTCAATCAGTCACGTACTGTTGTACGAGTCTTTAAATAGAATGGTGACCCCTACGGGATTCGAACCCGTGTTACCGCCGTGAAAGGGCGGTGTCTTAACCGCTTGACCAAGGGGCCATATGTATATTATCTATTGTATAAATCTGGCGGAGAGCAAGGGATTTGAACCCTTGATACGCGGTTAGCGTATACACGATTTCCAATCGTGCTCCTTCGGCCACTCGGACAGCTCTCCATTTGGCTCCGCAGGTAGGACTCGAACCTACGACCGATCGGTTAACAGCCGATTGCTCTACCACTGAGCTACTGCGGAATAATAATGAAACGAATGACCTTTGTATAGTTCATTCTCTTTGAGAATTGCAGCCCAGCGATGTCTTACTCTCACAAGGGGAAGCCCCTCACTACCATCAGCGCTGAAGAGCTTAACTTCCGTGTTCGGTATGGGAACGGGTGTGACCTCTTCGCCATTATCACTGGACTACTTTCACAAGACAAGATTTAGTATATCAGATCTCACTGGAAATTTCAAGCGTTTTTTACAAAAAAGTATTTTTATTCGCTCAAAACCGGATAAAACAGACATCGTACATCAATCAACCGTGCAATTTTTTCTTTGTCCAGCCTCAGCGGTTAAACGGTCGTCTCCGCTTTTCTTATAGGTTAAGTCCTCGATCGATTAGTATCCGTCAGCTGCA